>JBOGEK010000380.1:0-2057 GCA_050743645.1 Acidothermaceae bacterium | reverse complement strand
AGCAGAACCCGATGCTCGGCTTGCGTGGTGTGCGGCTCGGCCTGGTGATCCCCGGTTTGTTCGCGCTGCAGGTGCGGGCCATCGCGGAGGCCGCCGCCGAGCTGAAGAAGCAAGGCAAGAACCCGATGCCCGAGATCATGGTGCCGCTCGTCGGCGCGATTCAGGAACTCGAAGTCGTGAAGGAAGAAGCCGAGGGGATTCTGAAGCAGGTCTACGGCGAGGCGGGTGTCGAGGTGCACACCCCGATCGGCACGATGATCGAGGTGCCTCGTGCGGCGCTCACCGCCGGTCAGATCGCCGAAGCCGCCGAGTTCTTCAGCTTCGGCACCAACGACCTCACCCAGATGGGCTGGGGCTTCTCGCGCGACGACGTCGAGGGCTCGTTCTTCAGCCGCTACATGGACCTCGGCATCTTCGGCGTCAGCCCGTTCGAGACGCTCGACCGCGAGGGCGTCGGCCGTCTCGTGCGGATCGCCGTCGAAGAGGGTCGGACGACCCGGCCCGACCTCAAGATCGGCATCTGCGGTGAGCACGGTGGCGACCCCGACTCCGTGCACTTCTGCAACGAGGTGGGGCTCGACTACGTGTCGTGCTCGCCGTTCCGCATCCCGGTTGCCCGCCTCGAGGCCGGGCGCGCCGCCAACGAGACGGCCGGCTCCGACACCCGCTGACCGCTCTGCGGGCGCGGTTGACCACGTTAAGACGGCTGGCGGTCACTTCATGGGGTGTGGGCGCCCCATGAAGTATGGGTCCGCCTGTTGAGGTCGCCCGGTCCAGCGCTGGACCGGCGACCGCGCCGGGGTAGCGTCGGCGGTGTGGACGACGCCGTGACCCGCTACGACGACCTGGCGCGCGAGCGCTGGGTTCCTGAGCCGCCCAAACGACCAGGCCGGACGGCGTTCGAGCGCGACCGGGCGCGGGTGTTGCACAGCTCGGCGTTGCGGCGGCTTGGCGCCAAGACTCAGGTGGTCGGCCCGGCCGACGTCGGCAGCGACTTCCCGCGCACCCGGCTCACCCACTCGCTCGAATGCGCCCAAGTCGGCCGCGAACTCGGTGCGACCCTCGGTTGCGATCCCAACCTGGTCGAGGCCGCCTGCCTGGCGCACGATCTGGGTCACCCGCCGTTCGGCCACAACGGCGAGCAGGCGCTCGCGACCGCGGCCGCGGCGATCGGCGGCTTCGAAGGCAACGCGCAGTCCTTCCGGCTGCTCACCCGGCTCGAGGCCAAGACCGTGCGCGCCGACGGCCGCAGCGCAGGCCTCAACCTCACCCGCGCCAGCCTCGACGCCGCAACGAAGTACCCGTGGCCACGGCGCGAAGGCGTCACCAAGTTCGGCGTATACGACGACGACCTCGACGTCTTCACGTGGGCGCGCCAGGGTGCGTCGTCCGATCGCCGTTGCCTTGAAGCCCAGGTGATGGACTGGGCTGACGACGTCGCCTATTCGGTGCACGATCTCGAAGACGGCGTCGAGGCCGGCCACATCAAGCTCGACGAGTTGACGGATCCGAATGCCTGGCATGACGTCGTCGCGACGGCGAAGCAGCTGTACTTGCCCGACGCCGACGAAGCCGAAATGCAAGCGTGCGTGCGTGAGCTGATCGAGTTGCCGTGTTGGCCACAGCGGCACGATGGCAGCCTGATTTCGTTGGCAGCATTGAAGAATCTCACCAGCCAGTTGATCGGGCGGTTCTGTCAAGCGGCCGAAGCGGCCACTCGCGAGGCGTGCGGTCGCGGCCCGCTGACGCGGTATGACGCAGACCTCGTGGTGCCTCGCTCGGCCCGCGTCGAATGCGGCCTGCTGAAAGCCGTGACCGCGCTCTACGTCATGAATCGCGAAGGCGTTACGGCGATTCGGGCGAGGCAACGCGAAATACTCGTCGAGCTCGTCGAGCAGCTCGCCGACGTCGGTGGCCCTGCACTTGAACCGCTGTTCGCCCAGATGTGGAACGTGGCTGACGACGACGTAGCGCGACTTCGGGTGATCGTCGACCAGGTCGCATCGCTTACCGACACCTCTGCTCTTACCTGGCACCAACGCGCAATTCCGAACTGA
>JBOGEK010000379.1:0-4433 GCA_050743645.1 Acidothermaceae bacterium | reverse complement strand
CTGTATGAGCTGCTCACCGGCAACCCGCCGTTCACCGGCGACTCACCGGTGGCCGTCGCCTACCAGCACGTGCGCGAAGACCAGATCCCGCCGTCGCGGCTCAACCACGACATCAGCCCGGCCATCGACTCGATCGTGTTGAAAGCAATGGCGAAAAACCCGGCGAACCGCTACCAAAGTGCCGCCGAAATGCGCGACGACATCGAGCGCGCGCTGGCCGGCGTGCCGGTGCAGGCGACCCCGCTGCTCAGCGACCAGACCACCCGGCTCGCCCCGATCGCCGACGAGCGCGTCGTGCGCCGGCAACCGCGCGGACGACGGACCCTCACCTACATCTTGCTGTTCTTGCTGGCCTGCGGCGTGTTCATCGTGCTGGGCCTGTTCTTGCGCAACGCGTTGACGTCGAAAAACACCGTGACCAACGTGAAAGTGCAGCCCGTGACGAACCTGACACAGGACGCCGCCGTCCAGGCACTCCAAAACGCGCACCTCGACCCAGTGGTGAAACAAGGCGCGAGTGCCTCGGTGAAGAAGGGCGTGGTGTTCGATCAGAACCCGCCCGCCGGCACACCGCTGCCACCCAACTCGAAGGTGACGATCACGGTGTCCGGCGGCCCACAAGCCGTGCAGGTGCCCGACCTCACCAACAAGTTGCTCGCCGATGCCTCGACCGCACTCGAGCAAGCCAAGCTGAAGTTGGGCCGCCAGACGCCGCAGGACTCCCAGCTGCCTCCCGGCACCGTGATCAGCCAGATTCCGAAACCGGGCGACACGGCTAACCAAGGCTCGGCGGTCGACGTCGTGGTCGCAAGTGGCACCGGCACGGTGCCCGACGTGCGCAACATTCCGGTCGACCAGGCCGAGCAGACCCTCACCCAGAACGGCTACTCGTTCCACGTCACCGAGCAGCCGAACAGTTCGGTGCCCCCGGGCAGCGTCATCAACCAGTCACCAAACCACGATTCGAAGGCGAAGATCGGCAGCACCGTCGAGTTGTTCGTGGCCACCGCGCCGGTGGTTTCGTCACCGCCCGTGCAATCGCCACCTGCCAGCAGCCCGCCAGCCTCACCAACTGCGGCCGCCAGCCCGTGAAAACGCCGAAGCCGGACGAAGTTCCGCGCGGTCTACAGCGCGGATCGTCACCCAGCTCGCGGGACGACACTCAGCGGTGCCGCCAGACCGGCGGCGCGCGTGGGTGCTTCGGCGTCGCCGCACCGGGCGAGCCAGTTCGCCAGCATCAAGTGGCCGCCTTCGGTGAGCACGGATTCGGGGTGGAATTGCACGCCCTCGACGTCGAGTCCGCGGTGCCGCATGGCCATGACGAGGCCCGAGTCGGTCCGGCCGGTCACCTCGATCGACGCGGGCAGCGTCGACTCGTCGACGACGAGTGAGTGGTAGCGCGTGGCCGTGAACGGGTCGGGCAGGCCGGCGAGCACCCCTTCGCCTTTGTGGTGCACCGCGCTCGTCTTGCCGTGCAACAGCTCGGGCGCACGGTTCACCACTGCGCCGTAGGCGACGCCGATCGCTTGGTGACCGAGGCACACTCCGAAGATCGGCACCTGGCCGGCGACCTCGCGGATCAGCTGCACGCAAACGCCGGCATCTTCAGGCGTGCCCGGGCCGGGACTCAACAGCACCCCGTCGAAACCGAGCGCGTCGGACGGCGCGAGCTGGTCGTTGCGCACCACAGTGCAGGTGGCCTCGAGTTGCCCCAGATACTGCACCAGGTTGAACACGAAGCTGTCGTAGTTGTCGACGACAAGAATCCGCGTGGGAATCCGCATGCTGGGAGTTTCGCAGATCCGCAGGGTCTCGTCGTCCGGCTAAATGCTTTTAGTTACCGGGCAAGACGGAGGGCGTCGGGCTGGCAGACGGCTGCGACGACAGCGGCGGGGTGTTGACCGTGACGTCGTTCCAGGGCAGGTGCGGTTCGACGACCGGGAAGATGACGAAGAACAGCAAGGCGAGGGCGGTGAGCAACAATCCGAGCATGCCGGCCAGCCGGCCGGGCAAGCCTCCGGGGATCCGACGCCACAGCGCTGCGTACACGACTCAGCTCGCTTTCAACGCTGGTGGTGGACCGGCGGATTTCGGCGATGCCGACTCCAACGCACCGTAGATGATCAGCCGATGCGACGCGGAGTACTTCGGCGTGCAGGTGGTCAGCGTGATCAGCGCTTTCGTCGGCTTGGTCTTGGGTTTGTCAGGCACCGGCAAGATCACGCCGACGTCGGTGGGCAACACGGTCTCGCTGCGGGTTACCCGGTAGGTGTACCAGGTGTCACGGGTTTCGATGACGATCGCGTCGCCGGGATTGAGATCGGCGAGCCCGTTGAATGGCGCCAGGTAGGTCGTTCGGTGGCCCGACAGCACGAAGTTGCCGACCTGTCCTGGCAACGCCGACCCCGGGTAGTGGCCGGGACCCTTCTTCAGATCGTCGGTCGTGACTCCTTCGACGATCGCGAACGAATAGCTCGAGCCGAGCCGCGGGATGCGGATGATGCCCATCGCGTCGCCCGGTACCGGCTGATCGACGAAGGTTTGGGCCGGTGCGGCGCTCGGGGCGGCACTCGGGGCGGCACTTACGACCTCACCAGGCAAGGTTGTCGCGATGGGCGACGGTAGCGGCAGCGCCCACTCCGATTGCAGCTGCTTTTTGAAGTTCGATTGCGCGTGCGCGGTGTAGAGCCCGGTGAACCACAGCTCGTAAGCCAGGAACAAGAAAACTATGACGCCCAGCGTGATCAGAATCTCGCCCGTGACGCCGATGACGGTGCGAAGCTGCGGCCGCCGCCAGCCGGGCCCACTCGACTGACCGACCGGCACGCTATGGGTGTGCGTCACGGTCAGCTCACCGGCCGCTCGACTCGGCGGTGGCGGCCGGTGAGCTGGCCTGCTCAACGGTGGCGGGCGAGGCAACCGGTGACGTAACCGGGGCGGACGGCGTGCGAGGCGGCGCCGAAGCGGCAGGCGCGTTCGGCGAAAGCGCCGTGGCATGCGGCAGCGACAACCCTCCCGTGTATGCCGGCATCGTCACGCTGTCATGCGTCGTCACGTCGTATCCCAGCTGGTAGGCCTGCACGTACTGCTTGTAGATGATGATGTCAGGCGCATCGTCGAGTGCCTGCCGCAATTGGTCGACGTCGCCGATCGCGGACACGACGTACGGCGGGGAGTACACGATGCCGTGCAGCAGCAGCGTGTTGCCGACGCATCTGACCGCGCTCGTCGAGATCACACGCTGGCCCTGCAGCGTCATCGCCTCGGCCCCGCCGGCCCACAGCGCGTTCACCACAGCCTGTACATCTTGTTGATGGACGACGAGATAGTCGGGCGGCACCGAACCTTTCTGCGACCCGGGCAGCGGAGGGGCGTCGTCCAAGCTCACCGTGACCGCCGGCCCGCTGACCGGTGTGGTGCCCGCGGCATCGGCGATCGCGTCTGCCTCGTCGCGGGCTTGCTGGACACGCGTGTCAGTTTTCGCCGCCTTCGACGTCTCGGCCTGCACCTGCTTTTGCAGCGTGGCGAGCTTCTTGGTCTCATCGATCACGGCATGTTGCTGCTGCGTGGCGAACGTGACGCCGTCGTCGTGGGCACTGACCCGCAGATCGATGCCGTGCGACGTCGTTGCCGAGGTCGCGAACAGCAGGCCGGCGACGAGTGCGGCGCCTGGCACGGCCCAGCGCCATCCGCGCGACGACTGCACCTTCACCTCTTTGTATCTGGACGTTCGTAAGCTTGGACGTTCGAAATCTCGCGTCGCGGCCTGCGGGTGCCGGGCGCCTCATCCCGGCCAACTGCAACGATTAGCCCGCGAACCGCGACGCGGCTGCCACGACGACGAAATCCTGCGGCTACGCTAACGCGTGAGCGCACGCCGTGTCGGCGTCCGCTCGAGTGTCATTGTTCCGTCGTATTGGCGAGAGGCCAGCCGTGCCGAAGTCCCGCGTACGCAAGACCGAGGTCTTCACCCCACCGCCCGCGCGGTCGCGGAAGAAGCAGGTCAGCCCACCCTGGGTAGCGCCGACCATGGTCGGTCTCATGCTGCTTGGCGTCGCCTGGCTCGTCACCGGCTACCTATCGCAGTACAACTTCCCGGGCATGCATTCGCTCGGCGGCGAAGCCGGCAACCTCCTCGAGGGATTCGCGCTGCTCGTCGCCGGTCTGGGCCTTGCGACCCAGTGGCGCTAACGACCCGCGCTGGCCTGAAACACGCCACCCAATGGTGCTAACGGCCCGCGCTGGCCCGAGCCACGCCACCCAGTGGCGCTAGCGGCCGCTCGGCGGGACGCAGGGCGAATCACAGTCGTGTAGTTAGTCCACAACAGTTGTCCACACTGGGGATAAGGCAATAGGGCCCGCCGCCCAGCATTTGATCAGCCATGACATAACGCCGTCCCGCCGCCGCGCCGTGGACCGCTTTCGCCGAGTGT
>JBOGEK010000378.1:0-4455 GCA_050743645.1 Acidothermaceae bacterium | reverse complement strand
GCTTTCGGCGTCCTCGAGGAGGATCAACTGCCAGCGATCGTCGTCCAGGTCGCGCAACACGGTGCGTCGCAGGTAGCGACCGTCTGCGAGCAATGACTCGGGATCGGTGACGACTACACCGTCGGCCCACTCGCGCCAAGCGTGTATAAGAGCCCGAATCGCTGTGGTTTTCCCTGTTCCGGGCACGCCGTGCCAGAGCAAGAGGCGCGCAGCCTGAGCATCGGCTGGCCGGTAGCTCATCACGTCATCAAGGGCCCGCTCAACAGGCGCTGCGTAGAGCCGACGCGCCTGCGGCCACGGCCGGACGTCGAGCTTCAAATACCGGTCGCCGGTCTGGCAATCGGTGAATCGGACGTCGACCCGCAACTCCTCAAACCGCTCAGGCACGCGGGCACGAATCTCCGCGACGATCGCGCCGGCGAGCGTCTCGTCGTCGCCGCTCGCCCAAACATCGGCAGCTGTCTTCCAGGCACGCAGCAGCACAAGCACGCCATCAACTTCAGCGAGGACGTCGTAGCACTCGCCGTCGTTGATGGTCTGCGCGACGACGGCCCGGTCAGGCAAAACCGACACAGGCACGCTCTGCTGAAACTGCGTGCGCACGATATGCCGGTTGCCCAGCGACTCGTGATTGCGAAGAAAGAGATAGGGACCGAAGTCGTTGTCGATGGTGTCGATCGAAAAGTGTCCGGTGATGTCAGCGCTCAACATGATGGTGTGCTCTCCCGAGCAAGTTCGGGGCGCCACACCGGATCGCGTCTGTTAGCGAAGAGCGGGCGCCAATGGTTGTAGGCGTAGTCGCACTCGCACGGCGCGCACTCCCTTCAAAGGCGGGTACGCAGGATGGCATAACTAGCAAGCTGGCGTCCAGCGCATTGCTCTCGCTCGCAAGCGGTCAGGTCGGCGGCTGCTGTTTACCCCGCCGAGTGTTTAGCCACTCAGCTTCGTTCCAAAGAACCGGAGTTCCGCCGACAGGTGCGAAGTGAAGCTTCGGGTCGTCGGATTGCACGAGGCACATCCTGCGGTGACCGATCAACGCGCCATTGCGGCACTGGCCAGCGATGATGTCCAAGATGGAATGTGCAGCCTCGGCTTCGAGACGAACGAACTTGTCGTAGTGCCGAAGCACGAGCGCGAACCCGGTTGCGTCGAGCCGAGAACCGTAGTCTCCCGTCACGACGTCATGCATGCAGTCGTTTAACGCGTCGAGGTTGCGTCCGAAGAAGCCCGGGAAGTCGAGTGCGCGCCAGCTCCTCAAGCATGGATCGGGTGTCAGCGCATCGTCCCGTGTCGACATCAACGACCTCGTAGTCGTGTTGTGCCAGCCAGTGCAAGGTTTCAGCGAGGACATCCTCGCTCCAAAACATAGTGACGAACGTGTTCTGGACTAAACGGAAAGCGCGATCTTGACCGACATCGTCGGTTGGGTCGAAGGCGGCCATCACCCCACGTTGAGATACTGTCGGCCATGCCGACGAACGACTTGCCGCGAGAGACCGCGGAAATTTCAGCGCTTCTCGATGACCCGGAGTCGTGGACCGGTGGATATTACGAGCTGACGTTCCTTCTTGGACCGCCCGATTCGGCGCGCCTACAAGCCGCGATGAACTCACTCATTTCTGCGGCTGGGCTGCTGGGACCGTGGCGACTTTCCCCAGACTCCGAACGTGTACGAGGGACGTGGACGTCGGCCGAATTGGACCGTGGCGCATTGAGGACCGCGTTCCGGCTGCCGGATAACCACCTAACGGCGGCGGTCCTGTTAGGTCCCTGGGACGCCGACGGCGACGACTCGCTGACCCTCGGTCTCCCACTGGGCGCACTAGCGCGGGTTGATAAGCGCATTGGCGCGTTCCCGTTCGGCGACGACGGCGGCCCACGATCGCTGAGCTGGCGGCAGCCGCTGGACAGCTGGCTCGCCGAGATCGCCGAACACGTTCGGCGGTCGGTGGGGTTCGAGCTTGCCGTGATCGGACTCGAAACCGACGTTGACGACGCCGAAAGCGCGCGGCTCACAAGTGGAACGTCGACCGAACACCCGGCCGCTTTGCTGTTGGCCGATGGATCGTTCATTCCCGCCACCAGCTAGCCGAAGAAGCCTCGTCGCAGACCAAGCACGATCCCGCGCCGAGCAATGGGAAATCTTTCGTTCGTCAGGCGCCGCACCGGCTGGTTCGCTATTGACGCAGTGGCTGCCACGTCGTCGAACGACACGCGAGTGTGTAAAGCGCATCAATATCGCTGGCCGAGAGCTGTACCGGTAAACGGGCGAGGTAGTCGGTCAGGTACCGTCGTCCAACGACATATACGGCGCCGTCACGGGGTTGTTCCTTGACGGTAAATCCACCAGCCGCACCGACGACAGCGATGATGCCGTGGACGGCGACCAGCCGCCCAGCAACGGCCTCGAGCAGCCGCGATGCTCGTCCCGCCTCGTGTCGGCTGTTGCGGACATACGGGTGGTGATGCCCGTTGATGAGAAAGGTGTTGTTGGCGACCCAGATATTGGCGTCCGGGTGGTGCTTTGTGTTAACGGTGAACACACCAGGTGGCCCGATCACAACGTGATCGATGTCAGATCCTTTGTTACCGACGCGCACGGCGTGATTCGTTCGCCAGCTTGGGCCGAGCTTGGCAAGTTGTGCCCCGACCGCCTCTTCGCCGTCGGCGCCTATGCGCCACGAACGCTCGTCGGTATGGACACCGAGGACTCGGCTGACGACCGTGCGAATCGGCGTCGCTTGCTTCAAAGGCTGTGCCTGTTCGCGAGCCGCCGCGCCTGGAGCTGTATCGCTCAGGTCGTGCCAGTCGACTGTCTCGTGCCGAGGAATGTAAACCGCGCTCGAATCTGCGGGCATTCGATTCGGTGCCCGCTCAGGGACGGCATGCTTGCCGGGAGGCGGCTGAAGAGTGTCTAGGTAACCGGCGACAGCTGCTTCGAGAATGGGCAGATCGCTCGGCTGCTCAGGATGCAGCAACTTCGTCTTCAGATCGAGGTATCCGAGCTGCGTACCGCCAGGTGTTTTCGCGTAAAGGCGGTCCTGGCCGTATCGCGTCCACCGGCCCAACACCCAGTCAGTCATCCGCGATCCCCGCCCGTCGATTTCGGTCGAGGAGAAGATCGGCTCGATCAGGCAATGGATTGAGCCGACGTGAGGCGGGCTCCTACCCGGCGTTACGGGCACGGTCTTCCCTCGGAGGCATTTGCGTCTCTTTCGATTTCGTCTACTCTGGGAGGCGAAGATCGAAACGGAGGCAGGGCATGCCGAGCACGCAGGTAGAAACAGTTCTGCCCCCACGCGACGCGGAGGCCCTGGCGGCTATCGAGGCTGTGCTCCGCTCTGACCTCGGGCCGCTTGCACTGACGGTTCCCGACGGCGGCCGCGCCCCACTTCCCGATGAACTTCGCGACCTGCTGACCAACGTGGTGATGGCCATGCGCCGGGGGCAGGCAATCACGGTTGCCCCGCATGCCATGCGCCTGACCACGCAGCATGCGGCCGACCTGCTAGGCGTGAGTCGTCCGACGTTGGTGAAGCTGCTCGAAGAGGGGCGCATCCCCTACGAGACACCTAACCGGCACCGCCGCGTCCAACTCGCTGACCTGCTGACCTACCAGGCGATGCGCCGTGCCGAACGCCGCGAAACGCTGCGAGAGCTTACCGAGGACGCTCAGGAGATCGGCACCTACGAACGTTCGGTCGAGAACTACGAAGCGGCGCTTCGAGACGCACGCTCCAAGTTGGCGTAGCAGCTCATGTACGCCGCAGTGCTCGACGCATGCGTGCTCGTGCCGAATGCCCTGTGCGACCCCTGTTGCGGCTAGCGGAGCGCGGCTTCTACCGACCGCTGTGGTCTCAGCGCATCCTGGACGAGACCAAGCTTGCGCTGCGCGCAGTCCACCCCGAGATCGATCCAGTCCGACTCGACTCCCGCGTGACAAAAATGGCGGCAGCGTTCGACGACGCCGCGATCGAGCGCTGGGAACCCGCAAGCGCTGGCCTCGACCTACCCGACCCCGATGACCGGCACGTACTCGCAGCCGCAATAGTCGGGAACGCGCAGGCACTGGTGACCTTCAACCTCAAGGACTTTCCGACCGCCAGCTTGAGCGGTCTCGCCGTACAGCCGGTACACCCTGACGAGTTCCTCTTGGACCAGCTCGACCTTTATCCGGCACTCGCCGTCCAAGTGCTTCAGGAGCAAGCTGCGGATCTCATTAATCCACCGAGCGACCTTGCGGGAGTACTGAACAGGCTCGCGCGCCGCGGCGTTCCGCGGTTCGCGGACGCAGTCCGCCTCCTCGCCCCCGACGGCACCTAGCTCGCTTGTCGCAGTTCGGGTAGCAACGATGCGCCGACCGCGCGCCAAACGCGGATGCGGACCCGCGCCCGATTTTTGGAAGGATGGATGGAGCGGGTGACGGGAATCGAACCCGCACTGTCAGCTTGGGAA
>JBOGEK010000377.1:0-1807 GCA_050743645.1 Acidothermaceae bacterium | reverse complement strand
CGGAAACGGCGAACGTCTCGACCGGGTAGGCCTTTTGCGAAATGCGCACGAACGACGGGTCGCGTCACGGTGTAAAGAAGCCCAGCGAGTACCAGCGCCTGCAAGAGCTGCTCGACGCGCATCCACGCCGGGTAGGGACTCGCCTGAATCAACAACAAGCCGACGATGCCTGCGCCGGCAAGCCAGATCACCCGGCGATACGCCCAACGCCGTCCGCGAAAAAGAGCCCGCATCAAGAACACGTAGACAATGCTCACGACGATGTTTCCGACGACGCGGCCGATGATCGTGTAGGCATAGCCGTGGCGCAGCGTGGCGCGGACCGCCGGATCGGTGATGTGCCGATGGTCAAGCTGGTAGTTGACGATGCTGTGCCGGGCGAGCACCGTCACGACGGTGAGGATGACCGACAGTGCCAGGTTCGTCACGAGCAGCACGACGACCGGCCGCAGCTCGGGTGGCGGCGGCTCGGCGATAACGGCCGCGCCTTCGCCGGGCAACGGCGGCGGAGCCGATGGCAAAGACCACGTCACCGAGACAGCGTTGCACACATCGTTTGCCATAACCTCGAATACACGCGACCCGGCTCAGCTTGCCGTGAGCGACCGGCTTATGCAGGTGGTTCAAGCCGGACATCGGCAACAGGCAGCGGTGCGCGCGGTCGGCGCGGCTCGCGCACGCCTGCGTTCGGCGGCGGGCTTTGCGTGTCGACGACGACCATCCAAAAGCCGTGCCACCACATCCACTCGTGCGCGAACCGATCGATCAGCGGGGTCATGGACCAGACCCGCACCCACATTGGCATCTCGCGGGTGTTCCGACGCGCCCCGCCGGGTGGCAACCACGACCAACCCGGGCGCTTCCCCGCTGGCACCTGCCAATCACCTGGCGACTTCTGCAGCGCGACGAAGTACGTGCCGGACGCCGCGCCCTGCGGTCGAGGAGGCGCGAAATCGACCGAGCGCTTACCGGCTTGATGCCACCCGCCGTGCCAGCGAACGGTAACCGCCGTCGACCACGGATTTAGCCGCGTGCGCAGCCAACGTTCGACGGGATTCATGAATCTCAACGATCCGACGCCATGGCTGCGTCGTCAACTCCCACGACCGCGCCGGCGAATCCCACGCGCGGTCGGCTTAACGCGGATCGTGCTCGGCGAGTTCTCGAAATGCATCGGGCACGTGCCCGGCGCCGGAAAACACGACGCTGGCATAACCGATCGCATCGCGGCCGAACCTGAGACGAATGGCGTCGACCGACCGATCGGCGCTCCACCGGGTTGCGTCAGCCACGGTGCCGGGGTGCCGCGCCTCGTCGTCGAGCTCCAGCGGGAGTGCAAGCTGCAGCGCCGTCTGCTCGACCAGTTGGGAGATCGAGATGGCAAGCAACGTGATCCGGTGCTCGCTCGGGTGGTCGATCAGCGCCGATTGGGCGAGTTCGACGGCCACCTCTGCGATCGTCAGGGTCGCGGAAATTGCGCCGGGCAACGTGAGCGAACGCGTCACGGCACGCAGATCGGCGAACCGCACCCGCACCGTGATTGTGCGACCGGCTCTGCCGGCGGCACGCATGCGACCGGCGACACGGTCGGCAAGAAAACCCAGGGTGGTTCGCAATAGTTCGGGTGATACGTCGCGCAAACCCAGCGCGGCTTGGGCTCCGACTGACGAGGCCCGGCGGCTCGTCTGAATACGCCGTGGATCGACGTTGCCTGCAAGCGCCGCGAGCTTCTCGCCATTGGCGGTCCCAAGTAAGTGTCGCAACGAGCGGCCGGGTGTCTCGGCAAGTTCGCCGATCGTGCGGATGC
>JBOGEK010000376.1:0-4841 GCA_050743645.1 Acidothermaceae bacterium | reverse complement strand
TGCACCCCCTGCGTTCCCCCCAATCCCCTGTTCCCCCGAGGTAGTCGGTTGGTGACTTGACTACCTCTCCCAGCCCCCGCCCGGAACCCCCTGAACCCCGTTGCCCCGTGTTGCCCCCAACCCCGATTTCCCCGTCGTCCAGGATTCAGGTTTCGCGGATCGCCGCCGCAAGTTCGGCGTTGACGGCCTTGAGTTCGCGACTGCGGAAGAACGCGGGCCGGGCGATTCCGTAGGCGATCCCGAGAACGGCGCCGATCACGGCCGAGATGAAGCCGATGACGAATGCGCCGCCGATGCGCCAATGCGGGCTGAATGGCAGCAGCCAACTGGTCCAGCTCGCGGCCTGATCGTTGCTCGTCTCCCAGTCGAGCCAAATGCTCCAGCCCATGGCGTAGAACAAGATGGCTCCGCCGAGGCTCGGCAAGATGCCTCGAATCCACAGGTTGCGCGCCGACTGCGTGAGCGTCTTTCGGTAGTACCAGGTGCAGGCAAAGCCGGTTAGCCCGTAGTAAAACGCGATCCAGAGTCCGATCGCGGTCACAGTGTCGGCGATGACGAGGCCGTGCGACATCCAGTTGAGCGCCACGTAGACGCCAACCGACACGGCGCCCATCCAGATAGTCGACACCGTCGGAGTGAGGTACTTGGCGTGCATGTTCGCGAACGATCGCGGCAACGCTCGGTAGGCCGCCATCGACAACGTGGTGCGGGCGGTCGGAAGGATCGTTGTCTGGGTCGACGCTGCTGCCGACGACAGCACCATCAGGATCAGCAGGTGCGTGAACAGCGGCCCGATGCCGGTGCTGCCGAACACGGCATGGCCGAGTACCGACAGCACGTCGTTTTGGTTGGCGTCGTTGCCCAGCCCGATTCCCGACGAGCCGATGCCCGCGAACGATTGCGCGGCCAGGGTGACCAGCACGTAGATTAGCAGGAGCAGCACGGTCGACCAGACCGCGGCGCGCCCCGGAGTGCGATGCCTATCGGCGGTTTCTTCGTTGACGGCGACTGTGGTGTCCCAGCCCCAATAGATGAACAGCATCAGCAAAAGGCCAGCAGTGAACACCGAGAACGACGGAATGTCGAAGGGGTTGAACCACGACAACTTCGGCGTCAGGTGGCCTTTCGGTGCGCTGCCGTTGCCGACTTTCACGAGCGCAACCACGGCGAAGACCACCAGCATGACGACTTCGATGCTGAGCAGAACTTTCTGGAAACGTGCCGAAATCTCGATACCGCGGTAACAGATGTACGTCATCGCGACGATCCAGCAGATGCCGACCACGAGCACCCACGGGTTGGTGGCGTCGTGACCGATGCCGTTGGCATTGAACAGCAGGAAGCCGTACTGGCCCGCCACTTGGGCGAGGCTCGCCATCACCAATACATCAGAGGCGATGATTGCCCATCCGGCGGCCCATCCGGTGCGCGGGCCGAATGCCCGGCTAGCCCAGGTGAACGTCGTGCCGCAGTCGGGATCGGCCCGGTTCAACTCCTTATAGCCGAGCGCGACGAACAGCATGGGGACGAACGCGAGGACGACGATCGCAGGCGTCTGGACGCCGATGAAGACGACGATGAACCCAAGGGTCGCCGCAAGGCTGTACGCCGGAGCGGTCGAGGCCACGCCTATCACGACGCTGGCGACCAAGCTGAGTGCCCCGGGCTTGAGGCCCTTTTCGGCGACGACCGTCTCGCCGGTGCCGGGCGGCGAGACAGGAGTCGTGGAGTCCGTGACCATGAGCGCACCTCTGGGGGCGAAGTGAGGTCGGCTGGGCGTTTGAACTCTCCGGTTATCGCACTAATCGCGGACGTTGACAAGGGATTCCGTGGTCTCAATCTGATAATGCCACCGTTTCGGTGGTAGCCTCCGCGATTAGCCGCCTGGCCGGGCTCACCGGCGGCTCGTGATCGGAGGCCTCTGATGCGGGTGTTGCTGGTCGGCGCGGGCGGCGTCGGTGGGGCCATCACCGGCATCGCTGCGCGCCGCGATTTCTTCGACGCGATGGTGGTCGCCGACTACGACGAGAGCCGGGCGAAGCGAGCTGCCGAACGCACCGGCGATCCTCGGTTCTCCGCGATCCACCTCGATGCGTCCGACACCGCTGGCGTGGCGCAGGCGCTGCGCGAGCACCGGTGCGACGTCCTGCTCAACGCCACCGACCCGCGATTCGTCATGCCACTGTTCCGAGCTGCGCTATCGGCCGGCGCTACCTACCTCGACATGGCGATGTCGCTGTCGCGGCCGCACGAGTCGCACCCGTACGAGCGCACCGGCGTGAAGCTCGGTGACCAACAGTTCGAGCTGGCCGAAAGCTGGTCGGACGCCGGCCTACTCGCCCTGGTGGGCATGGGCGTCGAGCCCGGGCTTTCCGACGTGTTCGCTCGTTACGCAGCCGACGAGCTGTTCTCTTCCATCGACGAGATCGGCGTGCGCGACGGCGCGAATCTCATTGTCGACGGATACGACTTCGCACCCACATTCTCCATCTGGACGACGATCGAGGAGTGTCTGAATCCGCCTGTCATATGGGAAAAGGGCCGCGGTTGGTTCACGACCGCGCCGTTCAGCGAGCCCGAAGTCTTCGATTTTCCCGAGGGGATCGGCCCGGCCGAGTGCGTGAATGTCGAGCACGAAGAAGTGTTGCTCGTGCCGCGCTGGGTCGACACGAAACGGGTTACCTTCAAATACGGGTTGGGCGAGGAGTTCATCGGCGTGCTGAAGACCCTCCACGCTCTTGGCCTCGACCGCGTCGAACCGGTATCGGTCGGTGGCGTGCCGGTGTCACCACGCGACGTAGTAGCCGCCTGCCTGCCCGATCCCGCGACGATCGGCGACCGCATGCGCGGCTTGACCTGCGCAGGCACGTACGTGACAGGCAAGGGCAAGGACGGCGAACCACGGTCGACGTACCTCTATCACGTCGTCGACAACGAAACGACGATGCGTGAATACGGGTCGCAGGCGGTCGTCTGGCAGACCGCGATCAACCCGGTGATCGCCCTCGAACTGATCGCGGCGGGCAGCTGGAAAGGCGTCGGGGTTCTCGGACCTGAGGCGTTCGATGCGCGGCCATTCCTCGATTTGCTTGTTTCGTACGGTTCGCCCTGGGCGATGCGCGAGCAATAGCGGATCATCGCCGTCGCGCCTACGGCGAAAACCGATCATTCGCTGGCACCATCGTCACGTCGGCAGTTGGAGTGGCCGGCTCGGTCGAGTGCGCGAGGAGACAGCATGGCGAGCGGTGCGCAGCCCGCGCGGTTGACCATCCAGTTTCGCGAACCCCTTCCACGAGCCGTTGCGGCCGAGATCGTGCATCGGGCGCATGCCGCGGGACTGTTGAGCGCCACGATCCATCGCGGCAGCGCGGCGCGACTGCGTGCGGTCGACATCCCCGCACCGCGCAGCCTTTCGCTTGCCGACGAAGAAGGTACGACGATCGCCGTGATTGCGCCCGAGCACGAGTTGGCGACGTTCGCCGCGACGATAGCCGATGTCGCAGGCAAGGCGGAGCTATTCATCGAGGTCGGCCGAACCGTTCGCGAGTTTCGCCCGGTGCCCACCCAGTAGCGTCGGCGAACGCGGATTCGAGCACGTCGAGGCCTTCGAGCAGTAGGTGGTCGGGAATCACCAGCGGCGGAAGGAATCGCAGCACATTTCCGTAGCTGCCGGCCGTCAGCACGATGACACCTGCTGCGTGGCACGCCTTTGCCACGGCGACCGTCGTGGCGGCGTCGGGCTCGATCGTTCGCGGCACCACGAGCTCGATCGCCAGCATGGCACCACGACCGCGAACATCACCGATACAGCCGTACTTTTCAGCCATTGCCTGCAGTCTCGGCGACATCAACGACTCGATGTGTCGAGCCCGCGCGGGCAGGTTGAGTTCTTCGATCGTGCGGATCGCCGCGAGCGCAGCCGCGCACGCGACTGGATTTCCGCCGTAAGTGCCACCCAGACCGCCGACGTGCGCGGCGTCCATGATCTCGGCGCGACCGGTGACGGCGGACAGCGGCAAGCCGCCCGCAATTCCCTTCGCCGTCGCGACGACGTCTGGCACCACATCTTCGTAGGACGACGCGAACATCTCGCCAGTTCGGGCAAACCCAGTTTGGATTTCGTCGGCGATGAACACGATGCCGTTCTCGGTGCAGAACTGCGATAGTGCAGGCAAGAATCCCTTGCCTGGCACGATGAAACCGCCTTCGCCTTGGATGGGTTCGATCAAAACGGCGGCGATGTTGTCGACGCCGATCTGCGATCTCATCTGGGAGATCGCGAGGGCCACAGCGTCGGGGCCGCAGTTCTGCGGTCCGCCCGGCCATCTGAACGGATACGCCATTGGCATGCGGTAGACCTCGGGCGCGAACGGACCGAATGACTGCTTGTACGGCATGCTTTTCGCGGTGAGGGCCATCGTGAGGTTGGTGCGTCCGTGGTAAGCGTGGTCGAACACGACGACCGCCGATCGTCCGGTGAACGCGCGGGCGATCTTGACCGCGTTCTCGACTGCCTCTGCCCCGGAATTGAAAAGCGCCGACTTCTTAGGGTGCGCGCCCGGTGTCAGCGCGTTCAGCTTTTCGCAGACAGCGACGTAACCCTCGTACGGAGTGACCATGAAACAGGTATGGGTGAATGCCGCGACCTGCTCAGACACCGCGTCGACGACATGGCTCGCCGCATTGCCGACACTCACCACGGCGATGCCCGAACCGAAGTCGATCAAGGAGTTGCCGTCGACATCGACGACGACGCCACCGCCTGCTGCGCTCACGAAGACCGGCAACGTTGTCGAGACCCCGCGTGCGACAGCAGCGTTGCGGCGGGTGCCCAGTTCGAC
>JBOGEK010000375.1:0-3141 GCA_050743645.1 Acidothermaceae bacterium | reverse complement strand
GTGCGGGCCTCCTTGCCGGTGCGCTTTTCGATCTCGTCGGCCAGCCGCTGGGCCACGCCGCCGAGGCGCACGTGCCCGAACGCGTCGAGCTCGCCGGTCGCCACCTCCATCGTGCCCTCCTTCGGCGTCGCGCCCTCGGCAACGACGACGATCGGGGCGTAGTGGCTCTTGAACCGCTCCTCGATGTATTCGCAGACCTTCTCGATGTCGAACGCGACCTCGGGAATCAAAATCACGTTCGCGCCACCAGCCATCCCGGCGTGCAAAGCGATCCAGCCCGCGTGCCGGCCCATCACCTCGACGATCAGCGCCCGATGGTGCGACTCGGCCGTGGTGTGCAACCGGTCGATCGCCTCTGTGGCGATGTTGACCGCGGTGTCAAATCCGAACGTGTAGTCGGTGGCCGACAGGTCGTTGTCGATCGTCTTCGGCACGCCCACCACCTGAACACCGAAGTCGTGCAGCTTGGTCGCCACACCGAGGGTGTCTTCGCCGCCAATCGCCACGAGCGCGTCGATACCCAGCTTTTCGAGGTTGGCCTTCACCGTCTCAAAGCCGCCGTCGATCTTCGCCGGGTTGGTGCGCGACGAGCCGAGGATCGTGCCACCGCGGGGCAAAATGCCCCGAACCTGCGGGATGCCCAGCGGCACCGTCTCACCGTTGATCGGCCCACGCCAGCCGTCGCGGAACCCGACGAACTCATAGCCGTACTCGCCGATGCCCTTACGGACCACCGCGCGAATCACTGCGTTCAATCCCGGGCAGTCCCCGCCACCGGTGAGTACTCCGACTCGCATTACCTTCGACCTCTCGCTTGACGACAGCGGCGAAAAGACTAGCGGGCACTCATCGAGACCGTGCAACGCGCCCGGTTGGCCTGGCTATACAGATTGGGCGGACGACGAGCCAGACGACGAGCCGGACGACGAGGAACCCACCTCGTCGAGCTTGGCGGACTTCTTGTGCCGCAGGAGTTCTTTGGCTTTCGTCGCATAGATATCGACGTATTCCTGGCCCGAGAGCCGCATCAGTTCGTACATGATCTCGTCGGTGATCGCCCGCAACACCAGTCGATCGCTTTCCATGCCGAGGTAGCGCGAGAAGTCGAGCGGCTTGCCGAAGCGCACCTCGGGCCGGACGATTTTCGGCACCACCTGGCCCGGAGGCTGCAGCCGGTCGGTGTTCACCATCGCGCACGGGATCACCGGCACCTTCGCTTCGAGCACCAGTCGAGCGATGCCGGTGCGGCCTCGATAAAGCTTGCCGTCGGGAGACCGGGTGCCCTCGGGGTAGATGCCGAGCAACTCCCCCTCCTCGAGCACCTCGATGCCGGTGCGCAGCCCGGCCGCGCTCGCCTTGCCACCCGAACGGTCGACCGACAGCTGACCGATGCTCTTGAAGAACAGCCGGGAAAACCAGCCCTTGATGCCACCCCTAGTGAAGTACTCGGCCTTGGCCATGAACGTGACCTTGCGGCCCGGGATCACCAGCGGTGCAAAGAACGAGTCGGAAAACGATAGGTGGTTGCTGGCGATGATCGCGGCGCCCTTGGCGGGGACGTTTTCGAGCCCGACCACTCGCGGCCGGAAAACAACGCGCAAGGTGGCACCCAGGGTCCACTTGGCCAACCAGTAGAACACCGACGCCCCTTCCGAGCAGCACTTCGTTGCGCGAACCTTATCGCCGCCACCTCGCGCCGCCGTTGACGTCGTGGCACCATCGTCAGGGCAGCCCATCGTCGTCCAGCAATGGCCGGCGTGGCTGTCGGCGCGGCTGCCGATGCGGCTGCCCGAGGGCCCGAGAGCGAACCAGGAGTCGTCGTGGCACAACTCGCCCCCGCAGCCGACGCCGGTTCGCGCGCGGGTCGTGCAGGATTGATGCCATGACCGGTCGAGACAACGGGTTCGTGGCCCGCCACTACCTCCCGCTCGCCGATCTCGACCCGCGACTGGCCGAGGCGATGCTCGACGTCCTTCGTGCCGAGAGCATCGCGGCCTATGTCGAGCCGAGCACCGGACACGTCGGCGGATACCTCGAAGTGCACCTGCCCGAACGGCCCCGCGACCGGCTGTGGGTCGACCGCGAGCGACGCGACCGTGCCGCAAGCCTGCTGAGCGAGCACACCGCCGCGCCACTTCTGCCGATGGACGACGCAATTGCGGCCAATCAGTCGGCCGCAACGCATTCCGCTGGCGAGCCTGGAGGCTCGACTGGCCCGGCAAGTGACGCGTCGGGCATCGACGACGCATGGGCCCAGTTGGTCGCCAACTACGATCTCCCGTCGGCCGACGCCGTGCCACGCTGGCCTGTCGCCGAAGACGTGCCGAGTGCGCTGTGGCCGTCGTCCGATCTTGACGTCGGTGGCAGCAGCGACCAGCAGGCGCTACCGCTCGACGGGCTGGCGGCTGCGCCCGACGCATCGTCAGCCGTGCCCCGCCGGATCGTGCGGCCGGCCGACCGTGATCCGTCGCCCCGCGATGTCGGCGTCGGCCCGGCAGACCCGATGATGACCGACTCCGGGTTCGCCGGCGGTGAATACGACCCGCTCTCGATCCTCGACGAGCACTTCGTGCCACCGCCGCCACCACCGGTGCCGGCGCTGCGCCCGGTGACGAAGTGGGCGATCGTCTCGATCGTGGCGGGCTTTGCCCTCATTCTCGTGAAGGCATTCACCGATGCGGTGCCCGGTTCGATCGCGCTTGGCGTCATCGGCATCGTCGGCGGATTCGGGACGCTGGTTGCCGGGATGCGCCAAGACCGATCCGACGACTCCGACTCAGATGACGGAGCGGTCGTCTGACGGCGCGCCCGAACTCAGGCGCAGCACGGCGAGCACCGGACAGTGGTCGCTTGCCCGTTGGATCTCGGGGACGTCGGGCACACCGCACTCTACGACCTCGATGCGGGGGTCGACGAAGATGCCATCGATCCGGCGAACGGGTTTCGTTGCGCTGTAGGTGAATTCTCCACCCGTCGGCGCCACTGTGTATGCGTCGGTGAGCTGAGCAGCCAATGCTTTCCAAGCGGCGTCGGTGGGATGTTCGTTGATGTCGCCGGCAAGAACAGTGGGGACGCCGAAAGCGCTGGTGCGTAACAAGATTTCGTCGACATGGCGACGGCGTTCTGCTGCGTCGAGATCGA
>JBOGEK010000374.1:0-10880 GCA_050743645.1 Acidothermaceae bacterium | reverse complement strand
AGTCTCGGCTGTTCGGCATGTCGTCCGATGACGCTGCCGTGCGGGCACAGCAGTTGCTCGAACTCGTCGACCTGACCGACGCCGCCGACCGCCGCATCAAGGGTTACTCGGGCGGCATGAAGCGCCGGCTCGACCTTGCTTCGGCGTTGGTACACGAACCCGAGGTGCTCTTCCTCGACGAACCGACGACGGGTCTCGATCCCGCCAGCCGGCTTGTGGTGTGGGACGAAGTGCGTCGCATCAACGGGCGTGGCACGACCGTCTTCCTGACCACGCAATACCTCGAAGAGGCCGACCAGTTGTGCGACCGGATCGCGATCATCGACGACGGTCGCATCGTCCGTGAAGGCACACCGGCTGCATTAAAGGGCGAACTGCAACAACGCGAAGGCTTGGTCAGCGAGCCGAGTCTCGACGACGTGTTCCTCGATGCCACTGGCCGCACCCGCGAGCGCGGTGCCGGCGTCGTCCGAGAGGTGGGGGCATGAGATACACCTGGGTTTTGGGGCAGCGAGCGCTGCGCGAGGCATTGCGCACACCCGAGGCGTTGCTGCCGACGCTGTTCATTCCGATGTTCTTCCTGGTCGTGAACCTCGGCCAAGCCGGCAAGATCTTCCCGTCCGGCACGACGTCGTTTCTCGACGGCCAGAACTACGCGGCCTTCCAGTTGCCGAGCTCGATGCTGCTCGCCGCCTCGTTCGGTACGGCTGCGTTGTTCTTGGTCGAAGACATCGAGGGCGGCTACTTCGACAAGCTGCGTAGCTCGCCGGTGCCCCGCACGTCGTTGGTGTTCGGCCGCCTCGTGGCCGAGGTCGTCAAAGGGCTGCTGATCGCGTCGGTGTTGGTGTTGCTGGCTTTGCCATTCGGAATTCGGTTGGCCAGCGGCTTTCTCGGCTTCCTATTGCTAATCATGCTCACCGCGTTGTGGGCCGTCGTCTATGTCGGGTTCATGCAACTGATTGCCTTGAAGACGCGCAGCGCCGCTGCCACGAACTCGGGCGGACTCATCTTCTTCCCGTTGCTCTTCCTGACGCCCAACTTCGTGCCACGCCACATGCTTACGCGTCCGATGGAGATCGCCGCGACGTTCAATCCGGTCACCTACGTGATGGAGGCGCTGCGGTCGCTGATCCTGCAAGACCTGGTGTGGGGTCGCATCCTCGCCGGGTTCGGCGTCGTTGGCGCGTTGGGCCTGATCATGGTGATTCTCAACTTGCGGATGATCCGCAACTACGACTGACGCGGGATCGCGGCACCGACCCGTCGATGCCGTTGGCGCGCGGGCGGCGTCGCGGTGGCGGCCTTCGGAAGAGATCGTTCGCGAGCTGTGTTGTCGCGGGTAACGTTCACCGCTTTCGAACGCCCGGAGGGCCATGATGGTCGACGTCGCTCAATCACCCGAGATCACCGATCCGAACACCGCAATCGTTGACGAGTTCCGTGCCAACGACGGTCGAGTCGGCGGTTATTTCGAAGGCCGCACGATGGTGTTGATGCACCATGTAGGCCGCAAGAGCGGTAAGCATTACGTCTCGCCGGCTCTCTACCTGCCGGCCGCGGGCGACGAGCGCACGATTTACGTGTTCGCCAGCAAGGGCGGTGCTCCCGACAATCCGGCTTGGTACTACAACCTGGTTGCTGCGGGCGAAGCCGAGGTCGAGGTCGCCACTCAGCGGTATCCCGTGACGGTGCGCGAGCTCATTGGGGACGAGCGCGATCGCGTCTACGCCGAGCAGGCCACCCGTTACTCGAACTTCGCCGACTACGAAGAGAAAACAGCCGGCGCTCGGGTAATCCCGGTGTTGGCGCTCACCCGAAAGTAGCTGCTGCCCACCCGTCCCGCGCCGAGTGAAGGCTTAGCGTCGTGTTCGGGGCTGGGTAAGCGACCTAACCCTTCACTCGATGTGCCTTCACAGCTCGACTGCGTCAGGCACTGAGCTTGGTGGCGAGGTAAGCAAGCGACATCGGATAGCGGTAGTCGATTGCCATGTGGGTGCCTTCGAAAAGCTGGAAATGGACGTCTGTGACGCCGATCTCGGCCAGCGCATCATGGACGGCCTGGCCTCCCAAGTCGAGAAACCACTCGTCGTTCTTGCCCGCGTCGATCCAGATCGCCTTGAGTCCTCGAAGCGCGTCGGCGTGCCCCGCCACCATGCGCACTGGATCCCAGTCGAGCCAGCGTTGCCACAACGGCTCGATCAGCCGCCCGCTGTGTGCGTCGAACGGCAATAGTGGCGTTCCGTCTTCGTCCGGTGAGAAGCAGGCGGCACAGCCCAGCGTGATGAGGCAAACGTTGTCAGCCTTTTTGGTGAACGGAACTCGCGAGTTGAAGTCGCGCCACCAGTTCCAGATGTCGCCGTCGTAGTCACGCAGGTAGCGAACGCAGTCGCCGAATTCTTTGACGTATGACAGCTCGTACAGCGAATCGCCGGCGTGCGAAGCGAGTCCACCGAACAAATCGGGCCGCAGCATCGGCGTGATGAACGAGCCGAAGCCGCCGCTCGACTTACCCATGATTCCGCGGTGCTGTGCCGAGTTCAGCGTGCGGTAACGCGAGTCGACGAATGAGACCACGTCGTCGCACAGATACGTGTGGTAACGCCCCGTGCCAGGGGAGTCGACGAATTGCGAGCCGCCGTACGTCGTCCAGGCGTCGACGTAAACGACGATCGCCGGTGGGGCCTCGCCGCGTGCGAACACGGCGTCGGCCGTTTCGACGAACGGCTGTCGATAAGGCGTGCGATTGCGCCACATCTCGATCTGGCCGGTATAGCCCTGGATCACGTATATCGACGGGTAGCGCTGGTCGCCCGACTCGTCATAACCCGGAGGCACGTACACCCACAGCGGTCGCTCGGTCGGATCCCCGAGCCGATTCCCTTGCAGCGCAACAGAATCGATGACGTGTTCGTCGAGTCGGCCAGCGAGTGGCGCTGACCATGGCAGCATGACGGTCCCTCCGCGGGCTCAGTCGCCGGTGATTTCGGCGTGGAATGCGACGAGTTCTTCGGCCACCCGCTCTGGGCGTTCTTCGGGTAACAAGTGTCCGGCTCCTGCCACCGGAACCCATGCAGCAGAAGGGATTTCGCTTGCCACCCGTCGTCCGTAAGACATGTTATGCACCCGGTCTTCGGCACCCCACATCACCAGTGTCGGCGGTGGCGCGGCGCGCACGATGTGCCACGCGGCTTCTGTCGCGACCGGATCGACCGCCGTCAGGAAATGCACGAGACCGCGGGCGGCGCCGGGCGCCCGTAACGCCTCCACGTATCGGTCGAGCGGACGCCGGTCGCCGACGTCGCTGCCCCGACCGACGGTTTGCGCGAGCATCCGCTCCGCGAGCCACGGCAACGCGGGCAACGCCCGCGCGCACACCGACCGCACACCGGGAATCAGCATCGGCAACGCTCCGGTTACCGGCCACGCATCGGCGTGCAATGGTGAGTCGAGCAGGGCGAGGCCGGCGACCCGGCGTCCGTCTAGTGCAGCAAGGTGGACGCCGACGGCGCCGCCCAGCCCGTGACCGACGACGACGACGCGTTGGACGTCGAGTGCGTCGAGCAGTCCGATCATCAGTTGTGCTTGCGTGGCAAGGTTGATGCGGCGTCCGGTGCGCTCCGAGTCGCCGAGTTGGGCCAGATCGGGCGTGACGATGTACAGGTTGTCGTCGGTGCCGGCGCACATCTCGGGCGCGACGGCTCGCCACAGCTGTGACGACGTCGGGAACCCGTGCAGCATCAACACGGCCGGCGCCTGGTCGAGGCCGTCGCCTGGTCCGCCGTAGGTGGTCACATGAAGCCGGACCCCGTCGACGACGTGGTCGGCGGTTTGCATGGCGGTATCGGCCGGGTGCGTACGCATGGGTTCATCCTGCACCCGTTTCGGCCGCGGAAACCGACCCGAGCGGTGTAAGACTCACTCCATGACCGAGGTACGCGACCCTGCCGCGTGGCTAGCCGAGGCGCGCGCCGCCGAAAAGCTGCTTGAAGGGGTCGCCCGCCGCACCCCGATAGAGACCTCGCACGTGCTGGCGTCACTCGTCGGCGGCCCGGTGCACCTGAAATGCGAGAACCTCCAGCGTGCCGGGTCGTTCAAGATTCGCGGTGCCTATGTGCGGATCTCCCGGTTGTCGGACGACGAACGAGCCCGTGGTGTGGTCGCCGCGAGTGCCGGAAACCACGCCCAGGGCGTCGCGCTCGCCGCGTCGCTCCTCGGAACAAAAGCCGTTGTCTTCATGCCGCACGGTGCGCCGCTGCCGAAGGTCGAGGCCACCCGCAATTACGGCGCCGAGGTGCAGTTTTTCGGCCACACCGTCGACGAGGCGCTCACCGAGGCCGCCGGTTTCGCGCAACGCACGGGCGCCGTGTTGATCCATCCGTTCGACCACCCAGACATCGTCGCCGGGCAGGCAACTGTCGGGCTCGAGGTGCTCGAACAGTGTCGCGACGTGCGCACCATCGTCGTCGCAACAGGTGGCGGTGGCCTGTGTTCTGGGGTTGCCGTCGTAGCACGGGCAATTTCCCCTGACGTGAAGGTCGTCGGCGTGCAGGCTGCGGGCGCCGCCGCGTTTCCCGCTTCGTTGGATGCGGGCCGTCCGGTCGCGTTGGATTCGATGTCGACCATCGCCGACGGAATTGCGGTCGGGCGTCCTGGTGACCTCACGCTCGGACTGGTCGACGCCTATGTCGACCGGCTGGTCACAGTCTCTGAAGAGTCGCTGTCACGGGCGTTGTTGTTCTGCCTCGAACGGGCCAAGCTCGTCGTCGAACCGGCGGGCGCGGCTGCGGTCGCTGCACTGCTCGACGACCCGACGGCGTTCGAACCGCCTGTGGTTGCCGTGCTTTCTGGCGGCAACGTCGACCCGGTGTTGCTGGTCCGGGTGCTGCGGCACGGACTCGCCGCGGCCGGCCGGTACCTGTCATTCCACGTGCGCATCGACGACCGGCCGGGCGCGCTCGCCTCGCTGCTGCAGACGCTCGCCGAAGCTGGTGCGAACGTGCTGGACGTCGTGCACGAGCGCACCGGCCCTACCTTGCACGTTGATGAGGTCGAGGTCGCGCTTCAGGTCGAAACGCGCGGCGCCGAACACTCGCAAGAGGTGCTCGACCTGCTGAATGAGCGCGGCTACCACGCCATTTTTAGCTAACCCGGAAACTTTTCAGCGTTGTAACGACCAATTGTTTCCGCCGAGGCAAATTCGGAGGGCGCCGCAATTCGGAGGCGCCCCAAATTCGGAGGCGTTAGGCAGATTCGGAGGACGCCGCGGACTCAGAGGGCGCCACAGATTTCAGAGGTTGCCGCGGCGAGCCTGCTCACGTTCGATCGCTTCGAACAGCGCTTTGAAGTTGCCCTTGCCGAATCCCATCGAGCCGTGGCGCTCGATCAACTCGAAGAAGACCGTCGGGCGGTCCTGTACCGGCTTGGTGAAAATCTGCAGCAGGTACCCGTCTTCGTCGCGGTCGGCGAGAATTCGTAGCGAACGCAGCTCATCGAGTGGCACTCGCGTCTCGCCGACCCATTCGCCGAGCGTGTCGTAGTACGACTCGGGGGTCTCCAGAAACTCGACTCCAGCCGCACGCATCGACCGCACCGAATTCACGATGTCGTTGGTTGCCAGCGCGATGTGCTGAACCCCCGGACCTCCGTAAAACTCCAGGTATTCGTCGATCTGTGACTTCCGCTTGCCGACAGCGGGTTCGTTCAGCGGGAACTTCACCTTGCGCGTTCCATCAGCCACCACCTTCGACATCAGCGCCGAGTACTCGGTCGCGATATCGTCGCCGACGAACTCTTTCATGTTCGTAAAACCCATGACCCGGTGGTAGTAGTCGACCCACTCGTCCATGTGGCCGAGTTCTACGTTGCCTACGCAGTGGTCGACCGCTTGGAAGAATCGCTTCGCTGGCGGCGCAACAATCGGCTGCGTCGCGACGAATCCTGGCAAATATGGGCCCTGGTAGCGCGAACGATCGACCAGCGAATGCACGGTCTCGCCATACGTGGCAATAGCAGCCCGGACGACGACCCCGTGCTCGTCGTCGATCTCGTGCGGCTGCTCGACACTGCGGGCACCGGCAGCGATCGCATGCGTGTGGGCCGCAGGCACATCGGGAACCTCGAGCGCGAGGTCGACGACGCCGTCACCATGGGCGGCAACGTGTCGCGCTAGCGCGTCGTCCGGCTTGATGGCGGTGGTGAAGACGAACCGTGCGTTGCCCGAGATCAGCACGTACGAGGCGTGGTCGGCATCGCCGTTTTCAGGACCCCGGTAAGCGACGGCGCGCATGCCGAATGCGGTCGAGTAATAGTGCGCGGCCTGCCGAGCATTGCCGACGGCGAACACGACGGCGTCCATGCCGGTGACGGGAAACCGATCAGCGGTGTCGGCGTCGTCCGTGGGGCGTTCGAGCTGCTGGGTCATCGCGGCCTCCGGTTCGGACTCGGGCTTCACCCCCGAGGGTCGCGCCACTCAGCCAATTGGGCAATAGTGCGGTGATTCGCTGTGCACGATGTGCAGTCCGGACGACGAAACCCCGCTTATGCTGGTCAACATGACCAGCGAAACCGGCGTGCGTGCCGCCCAGGTCCGCGCCGCCCAGGCTGTCGATGCGCTCGACGTCCGGCTGCTGTCAGTACTCGCCGACGAGCCGCGGCTGGGCGTCCTGGAGATCGCCCGGCGCCTCGGAGTCGCCCGCGGCACCGTGCAGGCGCGGCTCGACCGGCTGCAGTCGCGCGGCGTCGTGCGGGGCTTCGGCCCCGAGATCGACCCGGCGGCCGCCGGCTACACCGTGACGGCGTTCGCGACCATCGAGATTCGCCAGGGCCGCGGACGCGACGTGCAACGGCACCTGGCCGCGATTCCCGAGGTGCTCGAAGTGCACACGATCACCGGGCCTGGCGACCTGCTGTGTCGTGTCGTTGCGCGGTCGAACGCCGACCTGCAGGCGATCGTCGATCGAGTGGTCGACTTCGAGGGGATCGTGCGCACGTCGACCGTGATCGCATTGTCGACGCCGGTGCCCTACCGAACCATGCCGCTGATCAAAGCGGCCGCGGGGTAATCGCTCAGCCGGTGTACGGCTTTGCGTCGACGACGGCGACGCTCACCTTGTTGCCGTTGGGCAACGCGTAGACCGCGGTGTCGCCGATTTTCTTGCCCAGTAAGGCAGCACCGAGCGGTGAACTCGGCGAGTAGACGTCGAGAGCGCCCCCGGCGTCCTCGCGCGAACCCAGCAAGAACGTGAGGGTGTCGTCGTCGCCTTCGTAGCGAACGGTGACGACCATGCCGGGTTCGACGATGCCGTCGTCGGCAGGTGCTTCGCCGACCTTGGCTTTCTCAAGTAGCTGCCGAAGCTGGCGGATCCGGGCCTCCATCTTGCCTTGCTCTTCTTTTGCTGCGTGGTAGCCGCCGTTTTCTTTCAGGTCGCCTTCTTCACGGGCGGCCTCGATCTTCTGTGCGATCTCGATCCGCGCCGGACCCGAAAGGTGTTCGTATTCGGCCGACAACCGGTCGTACGCCTCCTGGGTCAGCCAGGTGATGTTCGCGGTGGTCTCGGTCACGGTGCTCCTCGGTTCATTCAGCGGGTTCAGACAGACTTGCTACGGACGTCGATGCAGGGCGCTACAACGGGATAAACGTCAAGGTTACAGCGATGACGGCCCCCGGCGTCCGGTCGTCGTCGCAATCCGGCGACAATACGAGGGCGGACGGCGCAAAGCGTCGTACCCGCACAGTTGCCGGCTACCGGGTCGGCGACGAATTCCCCGATCTTGCGGCAGGCTGGTATCCGTGAGCGAACAACTGGGCCAGGAACGACTGCGCTTGATGGCCGTGCACGCGCACCCCGACGACGAGTCGAGCAAGGGCGCGGCCACGATGGCGCGTTACGTGGCCGAAGGGGCCGACGTCCTTGTGGTCACATTGACCGGTGGCGAGCGGGGTTCAATCTTGAACCCGGCGATGGATCGCCCCGAGGTGCTCGCCGATATTGCGAACATCCGGCGTGCCGAGATGGAGGAGGCCGAACGCATCCTTGGGGTTCGCCACATCTGGCTGGGGTTCGTCGACTCCGGATTTCCCGAAGGTGACCCGCTGCCGCCGCTTCCTGACGGTTGTTTCGCTCTGCAGCCGATCGAGCTTGCGGCCGCGCCGCTCGTCGAAATCATGCGGCGAGAGAAGCCGCATGTCGTCATCACCTACGACGAGAACGGCGGCTACCCGCATCCCGACCACGTGATGTGTCATCGCGTTTCGGTCGAGGCTTTCGACGCGGCCGGCGATCCTGATCGTTACCCCGACGCGGGTGAGCCCTGGCAGCCGCTAAAGCTCTACTATCACTGGACTTTTCACCTGGCTCGTATTCAGGCACTGCACGACGCGATGCTGTCGCGCGGCCTCGAATCGCCCTACACCGAGCGGCTCGCCGAATGGGTCGACCACGCCGAAGATGCCCATCGGGTCACCACTCGGGTGCCGTGCGCGGAGTTTTTCGGCGTCCGTGAAGATGCGCTGCGCGCGCATGCGACGCAGGTAGACCCGAACGGGCCGTGGTTCGCCGTCCCGCTCGAACTTCAACAAGTTGCCTGGCCAACGGAGGACTACGAGTTGGCACGGTCACTCGTCGATTCGAAACTGCCGGAGGACGACCTGTTCGCTGGCCTACGAGAAGGCGTGCCTGCATGAACGCGTTAGTGGTCGCAGCGGCAGACCCCAACAAAAACCCCGATGGCGCAATGGGACTCCTCGTCTTCCTGGTTCTCGCCGTCGCGGTCGTGTTCCTGTTGAGATCGATGAACCGGCACCTACGTAAGGTGCGCAACATCAACTTCGACGACACGGCCAACTCTCGCGAGAACCCGAAAGTGGCCGAGCCGCGTAAACCCGGCGCGAACTAGTCGCGATTCGCTGCAACCTTTAGGGTCCGATCAAGTGTCTGATCATCGTGTGGGCACAGGCGGCTCAGGCGGCATCAATCGGACTACGCGGTAGCTCCGCGGGGGGAGTCGCCGTGCGGGAGCCTGGGTCGAGTGGGCATGGCCGCCGAAATGGGCCGAGTGGCCCGGGTGGGCCGAGTTGGACGGGCCTCGACGAGTTCATTCGGCTGCGCGCGCCCGCGCTTCACCGCTACTGTCTGCTGATCGCTGGAAACGAGCACGAGGCAGCAGATCTGTTGCAGGACAGCCTGATCCGGGCGGGCCTGCATTGGTCGAAGGTGAAGGCAGCCGACAATCCCGACGCATACGTACGCGCGATCGTCGTCCGTACGCATCTGAACAGGCTTCGGCGCTGGCGGCGTGAGCGCGTTGTCGCGGTGCTGCCCGAAGTCGCGTGGATTCCGGCCGACCTGCCGTTTGTCGAGGGCGACGCCGATATCTGGCAGGCGTTACGCGAGTTAGCGCCGCGGCAACGCGCGGTCGTCGTGCTGCGGTTCTACGAGCAGATGACAGAAGCGGAAATCGCCGAGGCGTTGGGCGTCACGGTCGGCACAGTGAAAAGCCAACTCTCGAGAGCGATCGCGACGATGCGGGTGCGCCTTTCGGCACTGCGCGAGGAGGCCGACGATGTCTAAGTCGCCTGACGTCGATCCGGGCGATCCAACGAGTTCGGCTTTAGCTGAGTTCTTTGCCGGCGTACGTGACCGCCCGGCGAGCCCGGCGCCCGAAGGCCTGGCGGTCCGAGTTCGTGACAGAATCCGACGCGCCCGGACGACACGCGGTTTGGTGGCAAGCGGCGCGGCCTTCGTTGTCATCGCGGCGGTTGGCTTGACCGCGGGCCTCGGGTTCGGCGGCAAGCAAGGCTCTAGCCGCAGCCCGCACGACAGGCCCGCGATCGCGAGCGCCGCAGTCGCAAACTCACCACCCGCAAGCTCACCACGCGCGAGCGCAACGTCGTCGGCATTGTCGTCGTCTGCCGCCGGCTCAGCAGCGCTGCAGGCGGTAACTGTCGACGCTCCGGTTGTGCCGTGGCCTGAGGACGTGGCGACGTATGCGGTGCCGAAGGTGCTGTCGGACGGGCGGCTTTTTGAGCTAAATGCCATCATCAATCCACACACGATCGTTGGGATCGCTCGCCCGGCTGCAACTCCGAACTATGGGCCCTACGCGCTCGTGACCGTCGATCCGGTAAGCGGCAAGGTTTTGGCCACGCTCACCGTCGGCGACGATAGCGACAACGGCAATGGAGCGGGAACGAAGTATTCGTCGACGTCGGTTTCGCCGGACGGCGTCAGTGCCGACTGGGTTGCCTGGGTTACCGGTCGTGAGGGCGACGACGGGTCGCTCAGCTCAATCGTGATGTCCGCGAAGGACTTGCGATCCGGAAAGGTCTTGACTCTCGGCCGCGCCAAATTTGGCGATACCTCCGACTCAGCGCCCGTCGTCGGCGGTGATCTCGCGGTGTGGTCCGACAGCGACGGGCTGCACATCTATTCGCTGACTCAGCACGAGATCGTCAGAACCCTTGCCATCAATGAAACTGAAGGCTGGACGCAGTTTGCGGTGCACTGGCCGTGGCTCTCGTACACGGTCAATGGCACCTATGACGATGCCGGAAGCCCCATTACGCCACCTGTGCCGCACCTGCTCGACGTGCGAAACGGTGCTGACTCCGTCGCGCCCGGCCAATGTGACGGCAGCTGGTGCGAGGTATATGGCGACATCGAGGGCGCACAACTGTCGACAGTGGCGATCACGAGTCAGGCAGATCCAACTCACCGCAGAGAGATCGCGTCGAACCTTGGCCGACTCGGCGGGTTCCTCGCAATGGCCGACGGCCTGGTGATGTGGAACGACGTCGACCCCTACGCGCCTGCCGCGAGACAACCAGCCGCTGGCCCGCCGCTCTTGTATGAGAGCCATGACTACATCTACGACCCGAGCGC
>JBOGEK010000373.1:0-3004 GCA_050743645.1 Acidothermaceae bacterium | reverse complement strand
GCTGGACGCCGTTCGGGCGTTGCAGCCGGCCGACCGGCCGGAGCAGCCGGACGAGTCGCGGTAGCCGCTGATGCTGCGGGCGAAACGGGCGGCTCGAATGCCGACGGTGCCGCCGTCTCGGGGCCCGGCGGGCCAGCCGACCCAGCCGGCGCGGGCGAGCCCGCCGGAGCAGCTTGCGCAGCTGCCGCCTCACCGACGGTTGCCGCAGCCTGCGAGGCACGCGACTTTGCTGCAGTCTTGGTGGCTTTCGCGGGCGCCGCTGCCGGCGCTGGCGCCTCGGCCGCCGGGAACGCCTCACGAAGCCGGCGAACGACAGGAGCTTCGATGGTCGACGACGCCGACCGAACGAACTCACCTAATTCTTGAAGCTTGGCCATGACGGCCTTGCTCTCAACATTGAGCTCTTTGGCGAGCTCATACACCCGAACCTTGGCCACGTGACTCCCGTCTTTGGGCCCGGGTGTTCGATCAGGTCGACCCGGGCCGGTGCTACCGGTACTTACTCATCGGTTGGTGCTCATCGAGCGCTCATCGACTTCTCGACCTGCTTCCACTGACGACGCACTACTGCTACTGATTGGTACTGGCTGGTACTGACTTCTGTTGACTCAACTACTGCCCGGGATTGCTTGCCTCGAGGTGAGCCCGCACGGCTGCGGCGTCGAGCGGGCCTGGGAGTCGAAACGCCCTGGCGAACGCCCGACGTTGCTCGGCGATTTCGAGGCAGCGTAGGTCGGGATGCAGCGAGGCACCTCGGCCGAGACGCCGGCCCGATGGATCAGGAACGACGTGAGAACCCTCGTCGTCCGCGACCACCACGAGACGTAGCAAATCGGTCTTGGCCACTCGCTGTTTGCAACCCACGCATGAACGCACCGGGCTCTGGCGAGCGACCACGGCGAGTCTACCCCTCTCACGGGCTCGGGTGCGAAACCGCGCCGCGCCTACCCGAGCCCGGCGTCAGCGACCACGACGCGTCGCCTCAGGCGGTAGAGGCGTCTGAAGCGGATGCCTCGACGGCGTCTCGGGTCGGCGCCGGCCCGGCGTCGGGCACCGTGACGGCATCGGCCATGGCGTCCGGCACGATGCCGGCCTCGGGCACAGTCACCGCATCGGACCTGATGTCGATACGCCAACCGGTAAGCCGTGCAGCGAGCCGGGCATTCTGGCCTTCGCGGCCGATCGCCAGCGACAACTGGTAATCGGGCACGGTGACCCGTGCCGAGCGTGCGGCGAGGTCGACCACCTCGACTGCACTGACTCGCGCGGGCGACAATGCACTCGCCACGAACGCGGCTGGGTCTTCGGACCAGTCGACGATGTCGATCTTCTCGCCGTGCAGTTCGGCCATCACTGCACGCACCCGCTGGCCGAGCGGGCCGATGCACGCGCCTTTCGCGTTGAGTCCCTGAACGGTGGAGCGCACCGCGATCTTGGTGCGATGGCCCGACTCGCGCGCGAGCGCCGCGATCTCGACTGAGCCGTCGGCGATCTCCGGCACTTCGAGAGCGAACAGCTTGCGGACCAGCCCGGGGTGGGTGCGCGACAACGTGATCTGCGGGCCGCGAACTCCCTTGTGCACCTGGACGACGAAACACCTGATGCGCTCGCCGTGCTCGTAACGCTCTCCTGGCACCTGCTCGGCGACCGGCAGCACCGCCTCGACCTTGCCAAGGTTGACGAACACGTTGCGCGAGTCGTGTTGCTGTTGGATCACGCCGCCCACGATGTCGCCCTCGCGCCCGGCGTACTCGCCGAACGTCAGCTCGTGCTCGGCGTCGCGCAGCCGTTGCAAGATGATCTGCTTCGCCGTGGTCGCGGCAATCCGGTTGAAGTCGTGTGGTGTGTCGTCGAACTCGCGCGCGACGTTGCCCGTCTCGTCGAGTTCGGCGGCAAGCACAGTGACGGCGCCGGTCGCGCGGTCGAGCACGACCCGCGCGTGCGGATGCGAACCCTCGGTGCGCTGGTAGGCCACCAACAGCGCCGATTCGATGGCCTCGACGAGCAAGTCGAAGGACACGTCTTTTTCGCGCTCGAGGCTGCGCAGCGCAGCCATGTCGATGTTCACTGGGGCTCCTCGGCACGGGAATCGGCGAGGCGGATGGCCTCGCCATCAGCTAAATCGTCGGCGTCATCAGGCTCGACGTCCGCGAGTTCTGCGTCGTCCGCAATCTCGTCGTCGGCCGCCTCGTCGGTGCTGCCGCCGCGGTTGAACTCGACCTGCACCCTGCCGGGGCCGAGCGCATCGAATCGCAGATACTGCTCGGATTCTGCTGCTTGACCATCGCGTCGGCTTTCGGGACTACCTTCAGCGACAAGCAGTCGGACGCCGTCGGCGTCGGTGGCCACGACCCGACCGGTCAGCTGGGTGCCGTTGGTCGACACCCGCACGAGTCGACCGATGGCCCGCCGCCAGTGCCGCGGCTGGGCAAGCGGACGGTCGACGCCGGGTGAGCTCACTTCGAGCACGTAGGCAGCGGAGCCGAGCACGATGTCGGCCTCGGGCACGCCATCTAGCACGTTTGAGATCGCGTGGCTGACGGTGGCGACGTCATCAAGGGTGATGCCGCCGTCCTTGTCGACAAGGACACGGACCAAGCGGCGTTTGCCGGCCGCCACGACCTCGACCTCTTCGAGGTCGACACCCGCCTGCTCGACGGCCGGCGCGAGCAGTTCTGTGAGCCGGTGGCCGGCCGAGCGGGCAGCACCAGCCGAGCGGGCTGAGCCAGCCGAGCGGGCTGAGCCAGCCGAGTAGGCAGAACCGGTCGAGTGGCCAGAGCCGACAGAACCGGTGGAGGAGCTCGACACGTTGACCTCCTCGAAAGCTGTGCTGTTGTCAGGGCGCATCCGTGACGCCGCGCCGATCCCGCGCGATGATCTCGGCTGCTCGGTGCAAGCGTAGCCGGGTCGGGTGGCAACCGGCGCAGCCGATGAAGGGGAGTCGCTAGCGCGTTTCTTAAGCTGACGCCCAACCGTCGTGCCAGCGCGAGCGCTGGCGGGCCGC
>JBOGEK010000372.1:0-2175 GCA_050743645.1 Acidothermaceae bacterium | reverse complement strand
CTCGTCGACATCACCGGCATGCTCAACGCCCTCGACCGGCACCACAGCCCGAAGGCGCGACTCAAGGCCTTCGTCCGCGCCCTCGTTGAGCAACGCGAGATCGCTGCCCGCTACGGCTGCCCGCACGGCACGCTCTGCTCCGAACTCGACAAGCGAGACGACGATCTCGGCCGCTCCACGGGCAGGCTCCTGCAACCATCGATCGACTGGGCGCAAGAGCAGTTCCGGGCAATGGGCCGCCGCGACGCCCGCGACCTCGCTGTGGCGCTGATCGCCGCCTATCAGGGCATCTCGCTGCTGGCCAACACGTTCCGCGACCCCGACCTGATGTTGCGTGAAGGGCGTCGCCTGGAACGATGGATCGACTCGCTGGACGGAACGCCGTCCGACGCCAGCTAGACCGGCTTGACGAGTCGGGCAACGATGTCGCGAAACGCCGCCGGCTCCCATTCGCAGGCGCGGTCGCCGACGGCGAGTTCGACACGTTGGACGCCAGGGTCACCAGTAGCGGCGCCTTTTCGCCAGGTCCAGATGCCGTCGTTGGCCGCGAGCGTATATGCGTTTGCTGCCAGCGTTTCTGGGCTCGTCGTTAGCAGGATATGGAACATCGGTGTGTGCGGCGGATCCGGCACGACCCGCACCCCGTCAACGTCTCGCAACGCATCGGCGAGCGATTGGCCGTGGTCGAAATAGCGCTGCACCAGCGGTGCCCGGGTTCGCAGGCAGGTTCGCGCAGACGCGGCATTTGGCCATAGCCCGAAAATGGTGCCGCCCATCCGCTTTCGCCACTCTCGCACCTCGGCGACGATCTCAGCTGGACCGGCAATGCAAGCACCCGGCAAAGCACCGAGAATTTTGTAGAACGACACGTACACGGTGTCAAACAACTGCGCGATATCGGCAAGTGGTCGTCGGTAGCCGACGGCTGATTCCCAGATTCGTGCCCCATCGAGATGGGTCGCCAATCCACGATCGCGGGCCCACCGAACCTGAGCCTGCAGGTCGTCCCACGATGGTTGCTGGCCGCCGATCTCGCGCTGCGGCAATTCGAGCAGTAGCGCGGCCGCCGGCTCTGCGACGCCATTCAGATCGTCCAGGGTGAGCAGGCGGTTCGTATCGCCGACGGCCCGCGGAACCAGGTGTTGCAAGCGCGAGATCGCGGCCTCTTCGCCGATCAACGGGTGTGCCAAGGGATGCATCATGACGACATCGCTGCTGTGGCGGCTTGCGAGAACCCGCAAGGTAAGTTGCTGTGCCATGGTGCCGCTGGGGAAAAACACGGCGGCCGGCTTTTCGAGCAACGCCGCTATTTCTGCTTCCAGCTCGCCAACGATTCCGCCCTTGCCGTACCAGTCAGGCGCGGTGTCGGCCGGGATAGTTGCCAGTAGATCGGGTACGCGCACCGGCCCGTGCCCGTGCACAAACCGCGTGCAACGTTCGCGCAGTGCGTCCCACTCGTCGTCAGTCATGGTTTCAGCTCTCTCTAGCGGCTTCTTCGCTGCAACCGCTTCTCGAACCAGTGATGGGCATGCGGATTGTCGTTGTAGCGTGGGATTTCGCGATAGCCGGCCGACCGGTAGAGAGCAATGGCCTCGGTCAACGTTCGATTGGTGTCGAGCCTTACCGATTTGGCGCCGCTGGCCGCGGCCGCTCGTTCGAGTTCGTCGAGCAGCCTGCGACCAACGCCCATGCCTCGCACGCTTGGCGCCGTCCATAGTCTTTTGATTTCTGGAGGCTCGCCGTCGTGCATTTTCAAACCACCGCAGCCGATGGGTTCGGCCTGCAGGACCGCGACAAGGAGAAGTCCGTGTGGAGGGGCGAGTTGGTCGTCGCCGCCTCCCGAGTCGAAGTGAGTACCGAAGCGTTCTTCGATTTCACTCAAGTACGAACGCAGGCAGATCCGGGCGAGTGGGTCGGACGGCGGGCGGGGCTCGAGAGCGACGAGTGACGCCAGCAGCAGCCGTTCGACGTCGTTCATCGCGTCGAGCAGGCGGGCTCGCTGGCGATCACTCAGGGGGTTCAGGATTGCGCTCGCCGTGGCGTCGGAAGCTGTTTCGAGCTCGCGCCATTCGGTGACGCCGGCGGGCGACAGCGCCGCGAATCGCACCCTGCTGTCGTGGTCGTGGGCGATCACTTCGATCAGCCCGTCGTCCTCCAGCGTTCGCAGGGTTCGGC
>JBOGEK010000371.1:0-6574 GCA_050743645.1 Acidothermaceae bacterium | reverse complement strand
CCGCGACGCGACGGGCAACAAGGCAATGCCGATCGGCACGTTCAGCCAGAAGATCCAACTCCAGTCGGCACCGTCGACGATCGCACCGCCGACGACCGGGCCGACCGCGATCGCCAGACCACCGATCGCGCCCCAGGCTCCAAGGGCAAGCCCGCGGCGGGCGGCCGGCACGGCTGCACTGAGCAAGGTCAATGTCAGCGGCGTGATGATCGCGCCGCCGACACCTTGCACGGCCCGCGCGGCCACAAGTTGGCCGGCAGTGCTCGACAGCGCCGCGCCGGCTGAAGCAGCGGTGAATATGCCGAGGCCGATCATGAACATCCGCTTGCGGCCGAACCGGTCACCGAGCGTCGCACCGGGTAGCAGCAAGACGGCAAAGGTGAGCGTGTAGGCGTTGACGGTCCATTCGAGACTCGACAGCGATGCGTGCAAATTCGCTTTGATAGCAGGTAAAGCCATGGTGACGACGAGGTTGTCGAGCGAGCCCATGAAGAGGGCCACCGAGGTGACGACGAACGTCGCGATCGGCCGCGTGGTCGTTGCTTGACGAGCTGGCATTTCGGTCCTCCGTACCGGTGTTAAGTGAGTGGTCACTAACTTCACTGCTCAAAAAAAGTGCCTGGAAATAAGGAAAAACGGTTAGGACGGCTGGAAGCAGAGGTCGACCGTACGCAGCGCCTGGGCCCACGGCTCTTCGACGGCATCGAGCTGCAAAGCGGTCGCCAAATTGCACAACATGCCCGCAGCAAAGAAGGTAACGATCACTGGCGCTGGTGCGCCACTAGCTGATTCCACCTGCGAATAAAGCCTTTTGAAGCCGGCGCGGACGCAATCGCGGATCTCGGGATCGTCGCAAGCGGCGTACATCTGCAGCTGCGCGAGCAGGTTATTGCGGTCTGCCAGCAACGTCTTGTACGAGTTGCCCATCGCTGCTATCGCCGCCTCGCCGGCGAGGCCACCTGCGGCCAGGGCGAACGTAGCGGCAATGTTGTCGAAACACCGCTGCGCCGTCGCGACGAACAGTTCTTTTTTGGTCGAGAAGAGCCGGAACAGATAGGGCTGGGAGATGCCGACGCGGCTTGCGATCGCCTCGGTCGAGGTGCCCGCCAGCCCGCCTTGAGCGAACTCGATGAGCGCGGCGTCGAGCACCTGGTCGCGGCGGTCTTCGGCACTCATGCGGGTCTGCGGCCGTGTCATGTGAGCTAAGTTAGTGGTCACTCACTTCCTTGTCAAACTGTCGCCCTGACCCTCGCCTTCAGCGCGCGATCGAGCCTCGAATTGAGATAGTGACCAGGTGCACATCCGTCTGCTCGGACCACTCGAAGTTGTCGATTCCGACGGCAGCACCGTCGAGGTCTCCGGCGTCCGGCTGCGCGCATTGCTGGTCCGGCTGGCGATCGACGCGCCGCGCCAAGTTGGTACGTCGACCCTGGTCGACGCGCTCTGGGGCGATGATCCGCCGGCCGATGCCGCGAACGCCCTGCAATCGCTGGTGTCACGGCTGCGCCGCGCGCTTGGCGCGTCCGACGCCGTCCAGCAAGCACCCGGCGGATATCAGCTGGCAATGACTCGTGACGATGTCGACCTGCACCGCTTCACTGACCTCGCACGGCAGGGTCGCGCCCGGCTTCGAGGCGGCGACCCTAAAACCGCCGTCAGCAGGCTGCGCGAAGCGACTGCCCTGTGGCGCGGAACCGTCGCAGAAACGTGGGCTGACAGCGTCGAGGCCGTTAGCCACCAGGCACGGCTCACCGACCAGCGACTCGATGCTGTCGGCGATCTCTTCGAGGCCGAGCTCGAGCTTGGCCGAGCCGACGACCTCATCGCCGAGCTCGACGAGCTCGTCGTCCGATACCCGCTTCGCGAACGGCTGGCCGTGCTGTTCATGCGCGCGCTCGCCGCGAGCGGCCGGCAGTCGGAGGCACTCGGTCACTTCGAGCAGCTGCGACACCAACTGGCCGACGAGCTCGGCGTCGATCCGTCACCCGAACTGCAGGCGACTCACCTCGCCATCGTTCGAGGCGAGATCGAGCAGCCGGTGCGCCAAGCCACCGGACCGCGACGTAGCAACCTGAAGGCCGGCTTCACCAGCTTTGTCGGACGCGACGACGACGTCGCGCGCATCGCGAAGCTGCTCGACGAATCGCGCCTGGTCACGCTCGTCGGCCCGGGTGGCGCAGGCAAGACCCGGCTGGCCAGTGTCGCCGCTTCGACACTCATCGATTCGATACCGGACGGCGTTTGGCTCGCCGAGTTGGCGCCCGTGACTGATCCGGACGGCGTCGCGTCGGCCGTACTCGATGCGCTCGACCTTCGCGACGCAACGCTTCTCGACCGCATGACGGCGTCTGCATCGACGAGCCGGGACGCTACCGAACGCCTCGTCGGCGCGCTTGCTACGAGTGATTGCCTGCTACTGCTCGACAACTGCGAGCACGTGATCGAGTCGGCGGCCCGGCTGGCCGACGACCTACTCGCGCACTGCGCCTCGCTGCGCATCGTGACGACGAGCCGCGAACCCCTCGGAATCGTCGGTGAAACGCTAGTGGCCGTACCGCCGCTGCCCCAGCCTGCGCCCGGCACAAGTGCTGCCGATGCCCTGACCCACCCCGCCGTGCGGCTCTTCGCCGATCGGGCCGCCGCCGTCGACCCTGGCTTGTGCATTGACGACACCAACATTGAGGCCGTTATCGAAATCGTGCGGCGCCTCGACGGGCTACCGCTGGCGATCGAACTCGCGGCGGCACGGCTTCGCTCGTTACCGGTCGACGAAATTGCGGTTCGACTTTCCGACCGGTTCCGGCTCCTCACTGGCGGAAGCCGCACGGCTATGTCGCGGCATCGCACTTTGCGCGCGGTAGTCGAGTGGAGCTGGGATTTGCTCACTGAGGCGGAGCGATTACTAGCCGAACGCCTCGCGATATTCGCCGGAACGTTCGCGGCGCTCGACGCGCAAGCGATCTGCACAGACGACGCGTTACCGAAGCGCGACATCGACGACCTGCTCGCATCGTTGGTTGAGAAATCGTTGCTGCAAAAGGCGTTCGATGACCACGAGCTGCGCTATCGCATGCTTGAGACGCTTCGCGAGTTCGGCCTCGAACGGCTCGCCGAGCGCGACGAAGTTGTGGCACTTCGCCGTCGCCACGCGGGCCAGTATGCCCGGCTGGTGCGGATCGCCACTCCACACATCCGTAGGCGTGACCAGCTGCCCTGGATGGCGCGACTCGAGGCAGAGCGCGACAACATCCTGGCCGGCTTGCGTTTTCTTTGCGACGACGGGCAGGCACAAACGGCACTCGATCTTGCGTGCAATCTCTCGACGTACTGGACCTTCACCGGCCGCCACGCCGACTCGTCGAACTGGCTCGCGATCGCGCTTGGCGTGCGCGGCTCCGTCGACCCGATGACCCGGTTGGTCGGCGAGGCACTTCACGCCGTGAACTCCGTTGCGTCGAGCATGTCGTGCGGACCGGCCGAGGTCGAATCTGCAATCGCAAAGCTGCGAGAGATCGGACGCCGGCTCGACGCGCTTGATCCGCCGTCCGACTCGATTCTGTTGCTGCTGGCTCCCGCAGTCGCCATGTTCACCGATGAGGACCATTCGGTGATCGCAGGGCACGTCGCCCGCGGATTGGCCAGTAGCGATCCGTGGATCGCCGCGACAACCCGGCTTTTCCATGCCGGCTTGGCGGAAAACAACGGCGACGTGGAAACCGCACGTGCCGAAGCAGCAGCAGCGCACAGCCAATTCCGTGATCTCGGCGAACGCTGGGGACTCGCCAGTTCGCTCGGCGTGCTCGCCCAGTTGAAATCGATGGACGGCGATGTCGCCGGCGCCATCCGCGATCTGGAAGAAGCACTCGAACTCACTGAACAGCTCGCCGGGCACGACGACACGATCATGCTCTATCTTCGACTTTCCTACCTGCGGATCGCAGACGGAGACTTCGCTGGAGCGCACGAATGCGTCGAAGTGATGCAACGGCAAATCGAAGCGTCGAACTCACGGCATCTTGCTGTTTTCGCGACGATCGCTCGAGGCGAAATCGCGCGTGCAGAAGGCGACACGTCAGCTGCTGCGTCGATCGCCGACGAGGGGCTCGAACTGGCCGCAGCAGTTCCGCCAGCTCACCCGTCGCAAGGCCATGTCGCCGCGTTGGTCTACTCGTTTGCTGGGCGAGTCAGCCTCGACCAAGACAATGTCCCAGCGGCTCGCGAACGCCTGGCGAGCGCCTACGGTCACGCAATCGGAACGAGAGACATGCCGATCACGGCAGGCGTCGGCGTTCGCGTTGCCGCACTCGCGGCAGTGCAAAAGCAATACACCGATGCCGGCGAAATCCTTGGTGCGGCGGCCCGCGTGCGGGGCTCCGAAGACATCATCAATTCCGAGGTGGTGAAACTAAAGGCGCTGGTGCGCGAAGCGATGGGGGCAGCAGCGTTTGAAGCTGCCTACGAAAGCGGGCACAGTCTCGACTCGAAAGCCGCCTGCGCCCGCCTCGATCCGAGCTCGGTGAGCTAGCCATGTGGCCAAGGCTGCTTCATCCACGGCTCGATCATCCCGCGGGCGTCCAGCTGCGACTATTGCGACATGCGGTTATCCAGCCGAGCCAAGCTCAATCAGCTGCATCTGCGATATTCGGATCGACTTCCGACATACGCCGACGTCGGGGCCACAGCGACCGTGCTCCCCGCGGGCTACCACCGGGCTCAACGACGAACGCGGATCGGTGCAGGACAAGACGCATTCTCCGCCGCGACAGCCAGCCTGCGTTCTTGGGAAATGCACCGACGATCTGGGCTTGCTGTGGCGACCGACGGGCCTGCTACCGCGGGACGAACCGTCGTGCTCGGGCTGGGAGTTGGCCTCCTACTGGTCGTCCCGTGCCGAGTCGTCTACGAAGTGAACGAACCGCATCGCCGAGGCTTTGCCTATGGAACGCTTCCCGATCATCCCGAGCGCGGTGAAGAGGCATTCGTCGTTACCCACGATGCCGAGGGGACGGTCTGGCTCGAAATCACCGCGTTCAGTCGACCTGGTTCACCGATCGTTCGCTTGGCCGGCCCGATTGCAACGGCGATGCAGTCAGCTGCAACAAGCCGCTACGAACGGGCACTCATCTCCTGCATTAAATGAACGGCTACAGAGCGGCCTGACCCTCAACTCGCACCCAATGGGCACACGTTCGGGCAACTTCTTCTTGCGATTGCCAAAGACTGGGTCCTCCGCGCGACGCCGTCTCACCCCACGGCCGAGCCATCTCTTCATAAACGGCTGGGCTATAGACCGCCTCAGCTTGGGTGAATCTGTTCGGCGACAATCACGCGCGACGACGGTAGGCCCGCAAGGCGAGCGGCACGAATACCACCAGCAGGACCGCCATCCAGAGCACAGTCCAGCCGAGGTGACCCATCACCGGACCGCCCACCATCAAGCCGCGCACGACGCCGACGAGTTGGGTCATCGGATTAACCTTCACGAACGCCTGCATCCAACCCGGCATCGTGTTGGACTGCACGAAAACGTTGCTACCAAAGGAAAGCGGCAAGACGAGCAGGAACATGATGCCTTGCACTGCGCCTGAGGTTCGCGCCTTCATGCCGATGAAGACCGAGATCCAGCAGAAGCACAAGGCGAACGCGATCGAGAGCGCAATCGCGCCGGCAGTTGCCAGCGGGTTGGTGCCGATGCGAAAGCCGATTACGTAGCCGAACCCGAGGAACACGACGCACACCGTGAGGTAGCGGAAGAAGTCGGCGAGCACGGCTCCGACAAGTGGTGCCGACCGGGCGATAGGCAATGACCGGAAGCGGTCGAAAACGCCCTTCTCGATGTCGGCGTTGAGGTTCTGGCCGAGAGCGACGCTGCCCATCGCGATGCCTTGGCCCAGCAGGCCAGGCAACAGGTATTCGAGATAATCGTGGCGAGAGCCACCGGAGATTGCGCCGCCGAACACATACACGAACAACAGCAGGAAAATGATGGGCTGCAGCGTGACGTCGATGAACTGCTCGGGTGTACGGGTAAGTTTGATGAGATTGCGCTTCGCCAGTGCGAATGCGTGGCGAACCATGCGCCCGGGACGCGGGTTGTCGTCGGAGCTCGACGTAGACGATGGCATAGCGCTATGGGAATTCCGGCCGACCGGCCGAATGTGGGGTGTCGTGTCGACGCTCATGCGACGTCCTCCGATTCTTCGGTGCGCGTGCCTGTCAAGGTGAAGAAAACCTCGTCGAGGCTCGGCAAATGCAAGGAAAGTTCAGTGACTGCGATACCGGCCGATGCCAGGTTGGCGACGGTGGCGGTCAACGCGGCATCACCGTCGACCGACGCGCTCACGACGCCACGCGGTGAGGTCTCGGGCTTGGCGCTCGCCACCCCGGCCACGATGCGTGTCACGTCGTCCAACCGAGAAGGGTCGCTCGGGCGCACGGTCAGCGTTTGGCCACCGACGATGTGCTTGAGGCCTTCGGGGGTGTCGTGGGCGATCACCCGGCCGTGGTCGATCACCGTGATCGAGTCGGCGAGCGCATCGGCCTCGTCGAGGTACTGCGTGGTGAGCAGCACGGC
>JBOGEK010000370.1:0-5094 GCA_050743645.1 Acidothermaceae bacterium | reverse complement strand
GACGTCGTCCCAGAGGCCGTCGTTTCGTGGCGCTGCGAATGCGAGCAACTGCACTGCGCTCCCGGCGTGGAGCATGGTCGCCGCGACCGGCAGTTTCTGGTCATTCAGCTCGACTCTCACCTCCATGTCGGCGAACACCGGCACTCGCATGCTGCCGAGGTCGAGCCGTGGCATGACGGTGTCGTCGTCGGCGGCTTCGCTTTCGTCGAGCGGACGACGTCGGGCGGGCACGTCGTCGCCAACTCCCGCACTACCCGCCGCAGCCGCACTCGCCGCCGAGGTCAAGGTGCCGGACGCATCCGAGTCGTCGTCGTAGTCTTCGTCGTCGCCCGCAACGTCGGAACCTTCCAGGGTCTCGGCGATGTCGCCGTCAGAATCTGTCTCGTCCTTCTTGCCGCGCCGCAGCCGCATCACGAACCTCCGCCACGTTCTTGAGAGATAGCTCCGGGTTGGGAAATCAGCGCCCGCCCTGCGGCGTGCCCACCTGTCGAGCCGTGACCGCCGTCACCGCGATCCGATCCGGGCAGCACTTCGACCTCATGAAAGACCGCCCGCTCGACGCGCTGGATCACCAGCTGGGCGATCCGGTCGCCACGGGCGAACCGCACTGGCTCGCGTGGATCGAGATTGACCACGATCACCTTGAGCTCGCCGCGATACCCAGCGTCGATTGTGCCCGGCGCGTTCACCAGCGCTACCCCACAGCGCGCGGCGAGCCCTGACCGCGCATGGACGAACGCTGCGTATCCGTCAGGCAGTGCTATCGCGATCCCGGTGGGCAGCAATGCGCGCTCGCCTGGTGCGAGCTCGGCGTCGACCGTGGTGATCAGGTCGGCGCCGGCGTCGCCAGCATGGGCGTACGACGGCAGCGGCACAGCAGGATCGAGCCGGCGCAGCAACACCGGGACGTCGTTCACGGGTTCACCTCGACGTGGGGCTGGCCCGCTTCGCTCGGTGCCTGCGCGACTCCCCGGTTCATCGATGCTGCCACGAGGTCGGGTCGACCGAAGGCCGTGAAGTGTTCGACCGGGACGGCCACAAACAGCGCCGCCGACCGCAGCGCGAGCACGCGTTCAGCTGAACCAACGGCGAGATCCATCGCGCGGCCGGTCAAATCCAACGTTGCGGCGGCCGGGCCCGACCTGCCGACGAGCCACCCTTCGGCGGCCGTAAAGATCTTGCGGTCGGCCACTCCCAGACAGGTTGCTTCGATCCGCACGATCGAGCCGACCGGAACGGGCGCCAAGTACTCGGTCTCGAGCCGGGCCGTCACGGCGGGCTTCCGCAACACCCACAACAAGGTGGCCTGGGTCTCATCGAGAGCGGCCGACAGCAGCCCTCCATGTGCCAGCCCGGCGGCCCCTTCGTGCTCGTCGGTCACCACGAACTCGGAAATGACCTGCACGCCCTCGCCGACGGTGAACCGCATCCGCAAGCCGCTCGGCGCGGCATCTCCACAGCCGTAGCAACGCCGGTAGTGCTGGCCTAGCGCGCTGCCCGCGGGAGGGGCGTCGGGCGCGACCACCGGTGGCGCCAGATCGTCGGGCAGGACCAACGGAGCCAGCAGCGTCGGACCGGTTGAACCGGCGGGCCGCGCGCTCGTGCCCTGATCGGCCGGGTGTGGTGTCACGACCGCCGAGACTACTCGGCAGCGCCGCACTGGACGGGGGCGGCACTGCGTAGCCTGGGCAGCGTGCCAGTCCCGAATTCGAGCAGCAGCATTCCGAGCGCCGGCCCCCGCGAACCGCAGCCGTCGTCCGACGAACAGTTCTTTCATGAACGTCGGGTGGTGCCTTGGTGGTGGTGGGCGGTCGCGCTGATCATCATCGTGCCGACCGTCGAGGCCGTGGTGGTGCTCGGACCCGAAATCAGCACTCGCGCGTCGTGGCTCACCGGCATCGTGACCTTCGTGATCACGGTCGTCGTCATCGCCGCCGCGCTGATCGCCTTGTCGAGGTCGGACGTCGATGTCGACGCGCTCGGTTTGCACGCCGGTGGCCAGTTGTTGCCGGCGGGCTCAATCGGCCGGGCACGAGCGCTCGACCGCACGCAAGCCCGGTTACTGCTCGGTCGCGATGCGCGGGCAGACGCATGCATGAGCATCCGGCCGTGGGTGCACACCGCCGTGCAGGTCGAGGTGGCGGATCGCAGCGACCGCACCCCGTACTGGGTGGTCGCCACCCGGCGTCCGGACCAACTAGCTGGAGCGCTCGGCACGCTTCGGGTGCGCGTCGGCGGGGATGAAGCTGCAGTCGACTAGTCCGACCAATCTCCTCCCACCGATAAGGCGGCAGCCGTGGGCAAGCGGAAGAAGCAAAAGCAGGCGGAAGTCGTTCACGAACCCGCTCACAACCACTTGCCCGACAACAAACCGGAGTCGATCGCGTTGAAGATCTATTCGTCGGTCGGTGCCGTCGTCGCAGGGATCATCGCCCGGAAGGTGATCGAGAAGACGTGGGTAAAGGCGACGGGTAAGACGCCACCCGATGACCCCCACTCACCGACGGTGCCACTCAGGGAAGCCGTCGGATGGTCGCTTGCTTCGGGTAGCGCCGTGGCGATCGCCCGGCTGCTAGCCACCCGCAAAGCAGCGGGCGCGTGGCAGCGGGTGAGTCGGGCAAGCGCGGCCTCCGACGACCGGTAGGCCGCGCGTTCGTCAGGCTGCGCACTCGCGCGTCAGGCTGCGCACTCCCGGCAGATCATCTGGTTGCCTGCACCGGTCGCCAACTGGCTGCGGTGGTGCACCAGGAAGCAGCGGGAACAGGTGAACTCGTCTGCCTGGCGCGGCAACACTCGAAGTGACAGCTCTTCGTTGGAGAGGTCAGCGCCAGGTAGTTCGAAAGACTCGGCCAGATCTGCCTCGTCGCCCTCGAAGGTGCCGCCTTGTCGGTCGGCGCGGCGAGCCTTGAGCTCCTCGAGGCTGTCTTCGCCAAGGTCCTCGTCGACCTTGCGGGGGGTGTCGTAATCGGTCGCCATTGGGAACCTCCGGATGCCTCGTCGTCCTCAGTCTTGCTCGTGCGGTTGTTCGCTCGATCCGCATCAGCGATGAACGCTCGGTAGAGCGTCACCGTTCCCTGATCGCGGTGTGTGCGGGTGTAACGCTGAACTCGGTCCAGTTGTGCCCGGTCCGGAGCGCAGATTGTGCCCTATCTGGTCCGCCTTGGCGACTCCGACCCGCCGGACCCGCTACGTGAGTCTGATCACGTCGCCAATCCGCTGCATTTCGGTAGGCCGGCACCGCCCTGGTTGCGGCGGTATGCCCGAGTTCTCGGCGTCCAACCCATGCTGTTGTTTGGGCTTCCCTGCATTCTTCGCGTGCACATCGGTTCGTCGGGAGCGAAACCTAAGCGAAACTCGCGGTTTCGCCATACCGGTTTTGACGCAGCCAATCGGCGTCGGGTTCAGCCCTGGTCGGCGCCGAATTTGGCCAGCAAGTCAGCGAGATCGTCGAACAGCAGCGGGTTGGCTGCTACCAGAATTTCACCGGACGCCGACTCACCGCCCAACCCGCCGACCCGCGCTCCGGCCTCGCTCGCGATCAGACCGGCTGCAGCGTAGTCCCACAGGTTGAGGCCCCGCTCGTAGTAACCGTCGAGCCGCCCGCAGGCCACCGCACACAGGTCGAGCGAGGCAGCACCGAGCCGGCGAACGTCGCGAACCCGCGGCAACAGCTCGAGCAGCACCCGCGCCTGCGCCGACCGCCGGCCGGCGTCGTACCCGAATCCGGTGCCGACGAGCGCCTGGCTCAGGACGCCGCATTCGGTCACGGCCATCGGTCGGCCGTCGAGCCGTGCGCCACCACCTCGGACGGCGGTGAAGAGTTCGCCTTTGCTCGGGTCGAATACCGCTCCGGCTTCGACGACGCCGTCGACCTCGGCGGCGATCGAGACCGCCCACTGCGGCAGCCCGTAAAGGTAGTTGACCGTGCCGTCGATCGGATCGACGATCCAGCGCACGTCAGGGCCGGCTTCCGCGTCACGGGGCCGCGCCTCGCGCGACTGCCCCTCTTCGCCGAGCACGACGTCGAACGGCCGGCTGGCTCTGAGCGTGGCGACGATTCGGCGTTCGGCAGCGAGATCCATCTCGGTGACGACGTCGGTCGGTGTCGACTTCGTCGCCACTTCGAGTTCTTGAGGCCGGCTGTCGACAAGGAACTCCCCGGCCGCGCAGGCGGCAGTCACCGCAAGTTCGAGAAGTTCGGCTGCGTCGGGAACAGAACGGCTCACACCAACTCCGGTCTGACCCAGTCGAGGCCGCACACGTGGTGGTCGAGGAACGCGAGCACTGTTTGGTACCAAACCCTGGCGTTACCCGGCTTGAGCACCCAATGGTTTTCGTCTGGAAAATAAAGGAATTTCGCGTCGATGCCTTGCCTGACGAGGTCGGACCACAGCCGCAGGCCTTCGCCGATCGGCACCCGGTAGTCCTTGTCGCCGTGCACGACGAGCATCGGGGTGCGGATCGCCATCAGATGGCGGCTGGGGTCGTTGAACTCGTAACGCTCGGGGTTTTCGAGCGGGTGGCCCCACTCCCTCTCCCACGAACGGGGATGGTCGGTGGCGCCGGTGAACGCCTCCAGGGTCCACAAACTGGCATGGGTGACGATCGCGCTGAATCGGTCGGTGTGGCCGGCGATCCAGTTCGCCATGTACCCGCCGTACGAACCACCCATTGCGGCCGTCTTCGTCGCGTCGATCTCGGGTAGCGCAACGGCCACATCGGTGATCGCCATCAGGTCGTCGAAGGGCACTGCGCCCCATTTCCCCCACGCACGCTGGATGAACGGGTCGCCGTAGCCTTGTGACAATCCCGGGTCGGGCAGCAAAACCGCGAATCCGTGAGCGGCCATCAGCCAGGGATTCCAGCGCCAGCTCCAGCCGTTCCAGCTCATCAACGGGCCGCCGTGCACCCACAAGACGAGCGGTACCGGTTGCTGCGCTGAAGCCTGCTCGGGTAACACCAGCCAGGCCCGAATTTGTGCACCATCAGGGGCGGTCGCCTCCACTTCGGTGAGCCGCCCGGGCAGCCCGCCGACCTGGCCTGGTGCAAGCAGAGCCGCGGCCGTCTGATCGGTGGCGGCGGCCTCTAGGCGAA
>JBOGEK010000369.1:0-12415 GCA_050743645.1 Acidothermaceae bacterium | reverse complement strand
ATCGTCGACCAATCGACTCAACCGATCGATGTCGGTGATCGCCTCGGTGACGATTAATGGCCAATCTTCAGGGCGATTGGGCACGCTGAGCGCAACGTCGAGCTGCGCCCGCAATGAGGCGATCGGTGAACGCAATTCGTGCGCAGCGTCGGCGACGAAACGCCGCTGCTGCTCACCTGCCGCGTGCGCGCGGGCGAGCAAATCGTTCAGCGTTTCGCCGAGCCGCCTCAACTCGTCGCTGCCTGGCGGAAGTTCGAGGCGTGGTGCGCGGTCCGAGGCGTGGACGTCGACGCCGTCGGCCGCTGCACGCAGCCGATCAACAGGCGCAAGTGCGGACCCGACGGCAAACCAGGTCGCCAATGCAGCCGCGAGAACAACCAACGGCACAGCCACGATCAACGCGTTGCGCAATGCGTCGAGGGTCGAGGTGACATCAGTGAGTGGCGCGGCAACCTCGATCGTGACCGGCACACCGTGCAACGTGGCGCGTTCGGCAAGTACCCGAAGGCTCGCCGAACCGAGGGTGCTCGATGTCGTGGTGAACGGGCGGCCGAGGTGGCGTTCGAGCTGCTCGACAGGAACGATTTCAAGCACCCGACTGGCTGATGCCGTCGACGCGAGTACAGTTCCAGCGCTGTCGATCACCTGCGCGAGCGCCGTGCCGCTCGCGGGCGTTGGCAGCGGCGACGGCAGGTCTCCCGATCCGACGATCTGGCTGATGGTCGTCGCTTCTGCGGTGAGGCCGACATCGACTGCCTCGACCCGGCGATGCTCGAACAGCGTGGAAAGCAAAATCGTGCCGAACACGAGACCGGTTGCGAGCACGAGAGTCGCTGCAGCGGTCACCCGCAATCGCAGAGAACGCCTACTCCACAACAGCGAAAACCCGCTATTCATGAGCGCAACCGATAGCCCTGGCCACGCACGGTCTGCAACAGCGACTTGCCGAGCTTGCGGCGCAGATATCCCGCGTGCACCTCGACGGCATTTTGATTCCTGGTTGCGTCGGGCCACACGTGCTCAAGCAATTCGCTCTTTGTGACGACTCGCGGATGCTGTCGCATCAAATACTCGAGCATGGCGGATTCACGTGCGGTGAGGTCGACGTTTTCGCCGTCCAGCAAGAAAATTCGGGTTGCTGGGTTGAACGCGAGCGACCCGACTTCGACGAGCGAAGGGCGCGGTGTTGCCCCGCGCCGCAGCAGCGCTCGCAAATGTGCCAGCAACACGACGAACGAGAACGGCTTCGTCAGGTAATCGTCGGCGCCGAGGTCGAGGCCATCGGCCTGGTCGTACTCGCCGTCTTTTGCGGAGGCGAGCAGGATCGGGGTCCAGATTTCGCGGGCTCGCAGCCTCTTGGTGATCTCGTAACCCGACAGCCGGGGCAGCATGATGTCGAGCACGATCGCGTCGTAGGTGGTGGCGGTCGCGAGTTCGAACGCGCGCTGGCCGTCGGCAGCAACATCGACCGTGAAACCGGCATGGGTCAGCCCGCGAGCGAGCGCGGCAGCCAACCGCTGCTCGTCCTCGGCGATCAACACCCGCACCGCGCACTCCTTCGACGAAAGCAAGCCCGCGAGCACGGTACCTGCAGCCGGCGAAGCTGTGCTGAACCTGAGGGCGGCAGGTACTGAGCGAGACTTCTGGCGGGTCGTTATTCATAGTGGCGTCATGTCATCAACATGGTCACGAGCATTCGTCAACCGCCGGCTGCGCTGGGCCTTGCCAGCAGGAGTCGCCGCCGCCATTGCTGCGGCGTCGCTGACGTCGACAGCCGCATCCAGTTCGGCGGCGGAGCCCACGTTGCCAGCGCGCACCGCCGCGCAACTTCTCGCCGACCTCGAACAGGCCCATACCGACGGCCTCTCGGGGACGATCGTCGAGACAGCCAAGCTCGGGCTACCGCAGCTGCCTGACATCGGGGGTGCCGGTGACAGCTCCGACCTGTCGCTGTCGAACTTGGTAACCGGCGCGCACACGATGCGCGTCTGGTATGCCGGGCAGCAAAATCAGCGGCTCGCCCTGCTTGGGCAGCTCTCCGAGACCGACGTGATCCGGCACGGCACCGACTTGTGGAGCTACAGCTCGACTACTCGCAAGGTCACCCACACCACGCTGCAGAAGGCCGACGAACCGTTGCCGCAGCCGGGTGGCACCGGCGGCGTCGTCGGCGCGCTGACGCCGCAACAGGCCGCCGACAAAGCTCTTGCAGCCATCGACCCGACCACGGCGGTCGAAGTCGACCGAACCGCGCGGGTTGCCGGGCGAGCCGCCTACCAGTTGTTGGTCACGCCGAAAGACAGTCGATCGCTGATCGGCAGCGTCAGGATCGCCCTCGACTCGAAGACGTCCGTTCCGCTGCGCGTGCAAGTTTTCGCACGAGGCGCGAATTCGCCGGCGATCCAAGTTGGCTTCACCGACGTGAGCTTCAACGTGCCTGACGCGTCGGTGTTCCAGTTCGTTCCGCCTGCAGGCTCGACCGTCGTCCAGGGAAACCCGTGGTCGTCGAACGAGAATCCGAACGCGAAGGTCATGCCACCCAGGATCAAAGGCACGGCGCCGAACGGATCGGCACCCGGCACGGCACCTGTACCGGGCACCGCACCCGGCACGGCCAGTGCGAAGGCGGGATCCCCAACGGTACTTGGCAAGGGCTGGACCGCGGTCGCCGTGGTGAAAGAACCTGCTGGCGCTACCAACAATCCGCAACCGTCGATGTTCGACATCTTGAACAAGATCTCGACGCCCGCCAGTGGCGGACACCTCATCACCAGCGCCCTGGTCTCGATCTTCATCACTGCCGACGGCACGATCTACGCCGGACCGGTGAGCGCCACGGCGATCCAACAGGTCGCGACGTCAGGCCACGGACTATGACCGCCCTCACGACGACGACGGACGACGACGCTGGAATCGGGGCCGGCGTCGGGCCCGCCGACGATTCGACCCTGGCCATCAGTACCACCGGGCTCACCCGTCGATTCGGTTCTCACGTCGCGGTCAACGACGTCAACCTGGAGGTGCCAAGAGGCGCCGTGTTCGGATTTCTCGGGCCCAACGGATCGGGCAAGACGACGACGATCAGGCTACTGCTCGGTCTCATGGCACCCCATGCCGGTTCGGTGAAGATTTTGGGCGGTCAGATGCCGGCGAGTGCTCCCGACGTGTTGACGCGGGTCGGCACGCTCGTCGAGGGGCCCGCGTTTCATCCCTATCTCACGGGCGTCGAAAATCTGCGCCGGCTCGATGAATTCGACGCGAGCACCGATCCGCGCACGTCGAAGCAACGGGTCAGGGCCGCGCTCGACCGCGTCGGGTTGACTGCCGCCGCGAAGAAGAACTACCGCCACTATTCCCTCGGCATGAAGCAGCGACTCGGTATCGCGGCCGCCCTGCTACGACCACGCGACCTGCTCATTCTCGACGAACCGACGAACGGGCTCGACCCGCAAGGCACCCGCGAGGTTCGAAATCTCGTGCGCGAACTCGCAGCTGATGGCGCCACCGTTTTGGTTTCGAGCCACCTGCTTGCCGAGATCGAGCAGGTAGCAACTCACGTCGGCATCATGAGTGCCGGGCACCTGCTGCGCCAGGGATCTCTTGCCGACGTCCTGCAGGTAGCGCAGGCTCAGATCCGCATCGAAACCACCGAACTGAACGATGCAATCCGGGTACTCGACCACCTTGGCCTGACCGTTGCAGAACGCGCTCCTGGCTACCTGCTAGCGGCGATGAACGACATACCTGCCGAACGAATCAATGCGGCGTTGGTCACCGCCGGCGTGCCGGTGCGCGGCTTACGCGTCGAACGCCCAGCACTAGAAGACTTTTTCGTGCAGCTCACCGGGGAGGGCTTTGATGTCGTCCGTTGACACCGCGATTGCTCCTGCGCTCGGCCTGCCTGTCACGGTTCGTCGGCGCGCCGCGCTCGCCTACCAGTTCCGCAACGAACTCGCGCTCGTGTTTCGCCGTCGCCGCAATATCGCGATGCTCATCGTGCTTGCCGCGGTGCCTCTGCTGATCGGCACGGCGGTGAAGCTCTCTTCACCGCACGGCGGCGGTGGCGGGCCCGCGTTCATCAGCCAGCTGACCGACAACGGACTCTTTCTAGCCTTTGCAGCGCTGACTGTGTGCCTGCCGGTGTTCTTGCCACTGGCCATCGCGGTCGTGTGCGGCGACGCAATCGCCGGCGAGGCGAATATAGGCACCCTGCGCTACCTGCTGACCGTTCCCGTCTCGCGCACCCGAGTGTTGGTGGTGAAATCGCTAGGTGCACTGAGCTATCTCGCCGCCGCCGTCGTGGTCGTTGCGGTTGTCGGAATCGTCGCCGGCCTTGCGTTGTTCGGCTCGCACGGCGTGACCTTGCTTTCGGGCAACACCGTGTCGTTCGCCAACGGACTGGAACGGGCGCTAGGTGTAGCCGTCTTCGTTTTCGTCGATCTGCTCGGTCTCGCAGCCTTGGCGATTTTCCTTTCTACGCTGACCGAAGTGCCTATCGGGGCAATGGCAGGAACGGTCGCGTTCGTGATCGCGTTCGCCGTGCTCGACTCGGTGCCACAGCTCGGTTCGATCCGCGGAATGCTGCTCACTCACCATTGGCTCGGCTTTGGCGACCTGCTCCGCAGCCAATACTCGCTCGCATCACTCGCGCATCAGCTCGTCGTCCCACTTGCCTACACCGCAATTTTCTTCACAGCAGCGTGGGCACGGATCACGACGGCCGACATCACGTCGTAACGCTAGGCGTCGCTGGATTGTCACTACAAGTGGAAAGCAGGCGCCATCGACGGTGCTGATGCTGCCGCTGCCAGCCGGCCGATCCCAAGCAGTTCTTCGGTCGTGCGCAACAGCGCGTAATGATCGAACCGCTGTGCCGGCTGGGTGCCGGTGGGCACCGTGGGGCCGACGACAATCGTCGGGATCTGGTTGCCCGAGCCGACGCCTTCGTCCCACGTCAGCACGACCAGGGTGTTGGCATCGCGATAGTTCGCGCCGGCCAGGATTTTCGGTATCCAGATCGCCAGCCATGCATCGCCGGTGTGCACCGAACAGTCGTGTGTGTCATTGCACAAGTTCGGCGTCACGAAAGCGAACGACGGCAACGTGCCGGCCGCGAGATCGCGGTCAAGGTTGCCCACGAGCGGCACGTCGTCGGTACCGCACGCTGGCGCGATGGCCGTGAAATACGCCGCCGGATTGTGCTTGACCGCATACGGCGCGGCGGCAGCGTGATCGCAGTTCGAGGGCATCGACTCTTCGTACGAGCGCCAACTGAGACCCGCGCTGTCAAGTTCGCCGAAGATCGAGGGGGCACCGATCGGATGCGACGACGGACCTGCATCGTCGTGCACACCGAACGCCGAACCACCTGTCGCCGCAAGGTAATTCGGGAGTGATGGGTGCGTGATGCCATGGTAATTCGCGGCCAAGCCACAGGATTTCGCGAGCGAGTTTTCATAGGGTGCGCTGCGATTGCCGATGACCGAGCCGAACGGTTTGTTCTCCATCCAGATCCACACGACATGGGTGTAGTGCGTGCGGGTGACGGCACCGCATGGATGAGCAGCACTGATCTGAATCGCCGAGGTTTCGGGCGACTGCGTTGCTGGCGCCGATGCAGCTGACGGTGTCGCTGATGGCGCGGGCGACAGGGGTGCTGCTGCCGAGGAGATTGGCATGGGCGGCATGGAAGAGGCGGGTGATGTCGGCAGCGCGGTTGGTCTCGGCGCAGACGCCGCGTGTGAGGTACATGACGCCAGCGCTACGACGGCAAGCACAACGCCGACGGTCGACTTCATGCCAGCGAGCGGCCTCCGGTGACACCGAGCACCTCGGCGGTCACGTAGCTCGCGTCATTGGATGCCAAAAAGACATACGCGGGCGCCAGTTCGGCTGGTTGGCCGGGCCGACCGATTGGCGTATTAGCGCCGAAGGTCTTCACGTCATCTGCGGGCATCGTCGCCGGAATGAGCGGGGTCCAAATCGGTCCGGGTGCCACCGTATTGACCCTCACGCCTTTCTCGGCGGCCTCCACCGCGAAGCCCTTCGTAAAGTTCACGATCGCGCCCTTGGTCGCCGCGTAATCGAGCAACGCGGGCTTCGGATCGTAAGCCTCGATCGACGATGTGTTGATGATGCTGGCACCCGGTTGCATATGGGGCAGCGCCGCCTTGCACAGCCAAAACATAGCGTACACGTTAGTCTTGAACGTGCGGTCGAGTTGTTCGGTAGTGATGTCGGCGATCCCCCCTTTTTGCGCCATCTGGTATGCCGCATTGTTGACGAGCACGTCGATTCGGCCGAACTCGGTGACCGCGCGATCGATGATCGCATTACAGCGCGCTTCGTCGGTGATATCTCCAGGGGCCAGCACCGCGGTACGACCCGCTTGCGTCACAAGGTCTGCGGTCGATTCGGCTTGAGCTTGTTCCTCGGGTAGGTACGACATCACCAGGTCGGCACCCTCGCGCGCGAACGCAATGCACACCGCGCGGCCAATCCCGGAGTCTGCGCCGGTCACGACGGCGACGCAGCCGGCGAGCTTGCCGGTGCCGCGGTAGGACTCTTCGCCGTGATCCGGCCGCGGCTCCATATCGGCGCCGCGGCCGGGATGTTCCTGCTTCTGCTCTTCGAATTCCGGGCGTGGGTAACGCGACCGAGGGTCGTCGAGAACTCTGGTGCTGGTGCTCATCTCGTCTGCTCGATTCTCGTCAGCTCGGTTCTCGCGTTCGCTCAGTTCTCGTCAGCTCAACGCCGCGAGCGCTGCTTGCTTGTGCTGTTCGAACTGCTCGCCGAGCTCGGAAAGTTGTTGGTTGTTGGCTGCTTTGGCCAGCTGCGGCAAGATGTCGTTCTCTTCTTCTTCGACGTGGTGGCGAACCTCGCCGATCATCGCCGCGATCAGTCCGTCAGCGCCGGGTGCTTCGGGGTCGGTCGCCAGTAGCTGCTTCAGCACTTCTTCGACGTGATGATGCTCGGCAAGGCCGTCATCGACGTCCTCGGTCTCCGAGGGCACGATTTTCTTGATCGCCGGGTAGACGACCTCTTCTTCAGCCTTCGAGTGCGGGATCAACAACTCCGCCACCTGCTGGAGAAGTTGCGAAAGCTCCTTGCCATCGGCATTGCCGCTCTCAAGTTTCTTGAACACGCTTTCGAGCTTCTGGTGGTCTTCTTTGATCAGGGTGACGACGCCAGCCATGTCTTACTCCTTCGTGGTCGGTGGCGGCCATGTACCCGTTGACGTCAAGCCCAATCCCTCGACGCGTCGGGCGGCTACCGCCCCGTCGTACGGGTGAGTATGGCAGCGCCAGCAGAGGTGAAAGCGACAGCGGCGTCGGTCGAAGCCGCTCGTCGCCAGCGCGGATCCGCAGTCGCCATCGCGATATCGGTGATCCCGTGCAATGCATCGACGAAAGCGCCTGCCACGACCACTTTTCGCAGAGGCGCAATCGTCGTGACGGTAGCCTGCGCGAGATGCCGCGCGCCGAGAACCCGCGCGATCAGAATCGACGTGCTGTCGTCAGGCGGCGCACGAAGTACTTCGACCATTTGGGCCGGGCAAAAGAGCAGCAGCGAGCCGTATCCGGCACGCAAGATTGCGTGCAGCCGCACGCCGCTCACTGAAGGATGCTCAACGAAGGCGGCCGACTGCGGGCCGCTTGACGAACACTGCTCACCGACGCCGGCCGGATCGGCTGGCCCCGAGCGCCGCAATCGCACCGGCGATGCCCGCGGCGCCTGCTGCCCCGACGAGGCCGTGGTGGCGTGACATCCACGCTTGGGCGCTTCGGTCGTGCGACTTGCCGTCGAACTCGCCACGCGGTCCGAAGTCGTGCCCCTCTTCACCGTCGGCAGGCTCCCACAGGTTCACCGGCGCCCCTGCAGGCTGCTGTTGTTCGGTTTGCTGACTGTTGTATCCGGTCTTAGCGAGATAGCGGTCGAGCACGCCTGGCGCGACGGCGTTGGCGATCAACGTGCCGACGGTCGAGCCGCCAACCCAATATTCGCGTCGTTCGGGATGCGCCGCGGCGTAACAGATCGACTCGGCGACGACGCTCGGCTGGTAGATCGGCGGTACAGGTTGAGCTTTTCGGGGCAACCGATTCAGGACCCATGAGAACTGCGGAGTATTGACCGCGGGAAGTTGCACCATGGTCACCTTCACGTTGCTCTTGTCATGCAAGAGTTCGCAGCGCAAAGACTCGTTGAAGCCCTGGATGGCATGTTTGGCACCGCAATAAGCGCTCTGCAAAGGGATTCCGCGATACGCCAGCGCCGAGCCGACTTGAACGATCGCGCCACGGTCGCGCGGCAGCATGAGGTCGAGTGCGACCTTCGTGCCGTACACGTATCCGAGATACGCCACCTCGGTCACTCGCTTGAACTCGCTCGCCGCGATCTTCGTGAAGGGCGCAAACACCGACGTGAACGCGACATTCACCCACACGTCGATCGGACCCAGTTCGTGCTCGACCTGCTTCGCCGCCGTTTGCACTTGGTCAAAGTCTGAGACGTCGGTCGGAATCGCGAGGCCCCGGCCACCTGCCTTTTCGACGTCCGACAAGGCCCCGCTGAGGCCCTTTTCGCCTCGCGCAAGCAGACCGACTGCTGCACCCCGCTCGCCGAATGCGCGTGCTGCCGCTCGGCCGACTCCCCCACTCGCGCCCGTCACGACGACGACCTGCCGCGCAGTTTCACTCACCACAGTCTCCTCAAAGTCGATCTGATCGCGTTGACATCGCTATACCCGCGCCCTGCGGTGACAAAAGATGATCCGCCACCCGCGCGGCGAGAGCCATGATCGTCAGGGCCGGGTTTGCCGATCCTTGGGTCGGCAGCACACTGCCGTCAGTGATGTAGAGGTTGGGCACCGCGAACGTGCGCTGGTTTGCGTCGACGACCCCTTCCTGGTCGGACGCCGCCATCCGGCAGCCGCCAACCAGGTGCGCGAACCGCTGGATCGTCATCGTCTCGGTGGCGCCTGCGGCCTGCAGGATCTCTTCCATCTTCGCCTGGGCCGCATCAATCAATTGCTTGTCGTTGTCGCACATGGAATAGCTGAAGTTCGCCACCGCCAACCCGTGGTGGTCAACCTCGTCGGCTAGCGTGACCGAATTTTCGTAACGAGGTAGCAGCTCGCATAACGACCCGAGGGTGGCCCAATGCACGTAGTCACGCATGTACTCGCGCAGCGACTCTCCCCAATGCCCTTGCGCGATCACGTGCTCGGCGTAGGTGATCGGTAGCGGCGACACCGTCTGGATCGCGAAGCCGCGCCTGTAAGACTTGCTCGGGTCGGTTTCGTAATACTGCTCGCAGGACACTTCAGGCGGCGGCGCTTTGTACATGCGCACTTCCGCGTCGAACCGACCCGCCGTCTGAGGCGCGCCCTGCACCATCAGGTAATGGCCGACCTGGCCTTCGTTGTTGCACAAACCGTGCTTGAAGTGCTTCGAGGTCGAGAGCAGTAACAGCCGCGGCGTCTCAATCGAGTAGCCGGCGATCGCCACCATGCGGGCACGTTGGCGGTGTTCGACGCCATCCTTGATGTAGGTGACACCAGTAGCAAGCCCTGCCTGGTCTTCTACCTGCACCTCGTTGACATAGCAATGTGGCCGGATCTCTGCACCGTGGGCAAGCGCATCGGGAATGTGGGTGATGAGTGGCGACGCTTTCGCGTTGACTTTGCAGCCCTGCAAGCAAAATCCGCGATAGATGCAGTGCGGTCGATTGCCGAACCGGCCGTTCGCAATCGCCACAGGCCCGACCCGAACCGGGATGCCAAGCCGCGTGCAGCCCTCGATAAACACCTCGCCGTTACCCGACAACGGCTGAGCGTGGAATGGATAGCTGTGCGGGTCGCCCCACGGCCAGTCCTGGCCCGAGACGGGCAACTCTTCTTCGAGCATCTCGTAGTACGGCCGCAGATCGGTGTAGGCCATCGGCCAGTCGGCGCCAACGCCATCGTTAGTGAACGTTGCGAAGTCGGACGGATGGAAACGCGGTGTGTAGCCGGCGTAGTGCACCATCGAACCGCCGACGCCGCGACCGGAGTTGTTCGAGCCCAGCGGCACTGGGTCACTGCCACTGATCAGCCGCGGATCGGTCCAATACAGCGAGTGCGAACCACGCTCGTCGCTGACCCAATCCGTTTCGGGATCCCAGAACGGCCCGGCGTCGAATGCCACGACTCGCCAGCCGCCACGAGCCAACCGCTGCGCGAGCGTGCCTCCACCGGCGCCGCAGCCGACGATGACGATGTCGACTTCGTCGTTCTCGTCGTAACGCGCCATGTCGGCGCGCAGGCCGTGCGGATATCCGGTGCCACGCGGCAGCAGCCAGGCCGACTCGTTGCGGGCCCGGACGCGCGAATAGAGTTCGATGTTTTCGCGTGCTTTCATGACTTCTTTCCGGGCAACTTCGCAGCCTGTCGCTTCTTGGCGTCTTCGGCCCGCGACGCCCACGGCACCGGGTCCTCGTTCATCGCATCGGCAACCTCGAAGCCCTCGCGTGCGTCGAGCCCGATGTTCTTGTAGCCGCGTGGATAGGCAGGCCCGGGAAACCCGATCTCGTTCCACGCCCACGGATGGGAGTAGAACGCAGCACACGCATAGCGGGTCCACAGCGACCAGACCTGCTTGGCGGGCAACCCGTGCCACGGCTTTTCGCCGAGATCCTGCACCGCTTGGACGACCCCTGCCTGGTCTTCCTTCGCCAACTGTCCGAAGGTCTCGCCACCGATGCTTCTGGCATCGTCGTCGAGAAACGCCAGCGTTTTCTGCCACGCTTCGACGTCAGGCGGCATGTCGGCGTAGTGCCAGCCGTCGGTCTCACCAGTCGCAAGCCGGACGTCGACCAGCGCCGCCACTGGAATGCGCGGCTGTTCGTGCTGGCCAAGCAACTGGTCGCACAACGCCTCTGCGGTCGCCTGCTCCGCTTTCGTAAACACCGCCATCTCGGGTGCTGGAGCGAGCCTGGCGAGAATCACACCGGCGGTGACGGCGTCCCATCGCTCGACTTCGTCTAGCACATCGAATCCCGGAAATCGAGGCTTCGTCGAACCAGGGGTGCGAGCCCGGTTGCTTTTCGCGATGAACACCATGGGCTCATTCGCCTTCGCGACGCAGGATGGCGGCCAGAATCCCCATACCCCCGACGAGACTCGCGAGCAGCGGGGCGAAAACGGGCGGTCCCATTTCGGAGTTGTAGAGGCGCATTCCGCGATGCAACCCGCCAGGTTTCTGGGCAATGCCGCGGACATGCAGGTAGGTGCCCTGCAAACCGTTGAGCACCACAATCGCGGAGGCCAGCGGCAGCACGGTTTTCGCGGCCCGCTTGGAAAAGACGCCCGCGATTCCGGCAGGAACGATCGTCGGCATGACGGCGATCGGCACCCACATCATCTTGTTGCCGAAGCTCGCGGAATCGTGCGACAAGTAGATCTCGCCGGTGGTGATCGCCGCGCCTACTGCTGCCAGGGCCGAAAGGGTGCGTTCGAAGTGTCCAGTGCGAATATCGGCGACCAATCGGTCGACGCCGACCATCTCCCGACGTGCGGTCTTCCCGAGTCGCGTTTTCGTCGACGTCGCGTTTCGCATCAACGGCCGACGGCCTTCTCAAGCTCAGCCTTGTTCATCGACGAACGGCCTTCGATGTTTTTGTTCTTGGCCTCGTTGTACAGCTGTGCTTTCGTTCGACCTCCCGAGCCGCTGTGCGAGCGCAACCCGCCGCGACGACCCGAGGAAATATCTTGAGTCGACGTGCGGCTCGCGGATTTTGCCTCTCCCGACCTGGCGCGCTCCTTGTTCACCGTCCGCGACGCGATCTGCTTCGCCGTTTTCTCCGAGCGCCCACGATCTTCGAGACCGTCCTTGATGTGTTCGTACTGGCGTTCTCGCTTGCCGCTCCAGGCTCTGGGCATCGCCATGCTCCTCACGATCAGGATGTCTTCGCCTAACGAAGCGTCCCTACCCCAGCCCGACGGCGATCATGTGGCACTGAGCCGAATGGCGGAATATCGGTGCCGCTGCTCGGCTGGGCTCCCGCTCGATTCGGCGGCACCGCGCACGCCCACCCGGCCCTGTGCGACTGCCGTTCTCCTCGCCACCATTGGTCTATGCCAACAGCTGTCTCGGGCACCCGGCGGCTATCGATGCTGCTGACCGTCGCGGTGTGCGCTGCCCTCGCAGGGCTCGCGCTGCTGGTCTACAGCCACACCCACCCCGTGCAACCCGCGCTGGTCGGATCGTCAGCAGCCACCATCGTTGCTGCTCTCGCCGGGCTCGTGCTCAGTTTGCTGACGGCGAACCGGCGTGCCGAAAGCCACCAGTTGGCCTTCACCGACGAACTCACGGGGTTGGCGAACCGCCGGGCGTTCTACGACCATGTCGACGCCCACTTCGACCGCGCCGAACAACAC
>JBOGEK010000368.1:0-3062 GCA_050743645.1 Acidothermaceae bacterium | reverse complement strand
GATCCAACCCGGTCTGGCATTTACCGATCCATGGTGGCATCGGCGGGTTTGGATCGGGCGCTAACTCACTTTGCGGGCTTCAGGGCGAGAACGACCTGGAGCGCGTTTTGCTGAGTTGGCTGCGGCGGTGCGTAAGGGTTCGACTCGTCAGGCCAGCCGACCCAGTTCTTTGTGTTGTACTCGGCGCCGACGTTCGCCGCCGACGTGATCAACACCGGCATCTGCTGGACGAAGATGTCCTCGATCTGGTCGAGCGCGGCCTTGCGCGTTGCGTCGTCGCTTGCATTGGCGTAGGTCTGCAACGCCTGCGTCGCCGCGTCGCTCTTGAATCGGCCATAGTTGCCTGCGACACCGCTGGTGCCGACCGGCTTCAAGATCGCGCCGTCCATGATGTTCTCGTACATGTCGTACGGCGTTGCGCCGCCGTTGGTCCAGTGCATGACGGCGTCGAAGTTGCCGGTGTCGACGTTCTTGAACCACGCATCCTGGTTGGCCTTATCGACTGTGGCCTTGATGCCAATCTGCGCGAGATTGCCCTGAATGATGGTCAGGTCGGTCTGGTAGTCAGACCAACCGGCGGGGTCGCTCAACGTGAGGGTGACCGGCTTGCCGTTCTTGTCGAGCAGCGTGTTGCCGTTGAGCTTGTATCCATTGTCGGTGAGCAGCTTCTTGGCACCGGCGACGTCGACCGACACCGTGGTGCTCTTGTATTTGTCGGAGATGAACGAGTTACCAGCTGGGGTCGGAATACCCGTGATGTTGTCGACCACCGGGTAGAAGTAGCCGGCCTCACCCTTTTGGAAGATGTCATCCCGGTTGACCACCATGTTCATCGCGTTGCGCAGGTTCGGGTCGTCGAACGGCGCCTTTGTGGTGTTGATCCACAAGCCGTGAACGCCGAGGTTCGGCGGGAACCAGATCTTGTTGTTTGCAGGGTCCTTGCTTTCGTACACGTTCTTGACGTCGGGAATGAAGACGAAGCCCCACTCCGCCTCACCGTTGGCCAGCGCGGTCGTCTCGGAGTTGTTGTCTGTGTAGGACGTGTACTGCAACTCGGCGACCTGCGGCAGCGTCTGCCAGTAGCTGTCGCGAACGTCGAGCGTGATCGTCTGCGGAGTGAACGACTTCACCGTGTACGGACCCGTACCGATCGCGCCCGTGTCGGTGAACTTCGACGGGTCGCCCGCCGTCGACCAGATGTGCTTCGGCACGATGATCTGGCTGAGAACCTTCTGCTGGTTGACGAACTGCGACGCCGTGAACGTCACCGTGACGACGTTGCCGCTCGTGCTGATGTCGCCGAACGGAATGGCGTTGCCGTTGATCGACGCGTTGTCCTTCAACAGTTGGAACGTGTAGGCCACGTCGTCCGCCGTCATCGGCTGACCGTCAGACCACTTCACGCCGTCGCGGACGGTGATCGCGACCGACTTGTAATCGGGGGTCCACTTCCAAGCGGACGCGAGCCACGGCACGCCGTCCTTGGCGGGGTCGATCGGGTTGAACATAACCAGGGGCTCGTAAATCATCGCCCGGAAGCCCAACGACGCGCCTGCCGAAGAACCCAGGAACGGGTTGTAGTTCTCGGTCTGCGGGCCGTTAGGCATACCCACGTGCAGAACGCCCGACGGCTTGACAGCCGCATTACCGGACGCACTGGTTGCTGGGCTAGTGGTGCTCGACGGGCTCGTGCTCCCGCTCGTCTTCGGGGTCGACTTTCCACTGCTACCACACGCCGCGAGACCAGCAATGGCCATCGCGCCGACGGCAGTCGTGGCGACTACGCGTTGGATACGCATGCATTCTCCTTGTGTCGTTGCATTCAATAACGAACCGTCGAGAAATCTTGGAGCTATCTCGGCCGAGGCAGAGATACCTGATGCGTGGATTTCCGTGATTTAGAGCGCACGACAGTAGGGACTCGACTGTCGCGTGCGTCGATTAGCCAGGTCGTTACGGTTCGGTCGAACCCCGGACGACCAGATTGGTTGGGATAACCGTTCGTGTTTCAGAACGCGGTGCTCCTGCGAAGAACGTGAGAAGCATGCGTGCGGCAGCTCCACCCATCTCGCGCAGCGGCTGACGGACTGTGGTTAACGGTGGTTCAGTATGCGCAGCAAGGGGAATGTCGTCGAAACCAACGACGGCGACATCACCGGGGACTTTTAGACCCGCCTCGCGAAGCGCTTGAATGGCTCCTGCTGCGGAAAGGTCGTTGTGCGCGAAAATTGCGTCGAATTCGGCGCCCTCCTCGATAAATCGTTTGATGGCGTTGCGGCCGGCGTCGAACGTGAAGTCGCCGTCGACCACAAAGTTGTCGGGGATCGGCACCCCGGCTCGCGCGTAAACTTCACCGAATCCTTCTAGCCGTTCTTCGGTGCAGCCGAACCGCTCGGGTCCGCGCACGACGATCGGCTTACGGCGTCCACCCTCGAGCAAATGTTGTGCCGCCGCCTCGGCGCCGCTGCGATTTGTGGTCGCCACGGAGGGAAACAACGGCTGGTGGCCGCGGTCGTCGATCATGACGATTGGCAGCCCCCGGGCATGCAGTGTCTCGATGTAATCGAGAGTTCCTTCGGGCTCGATCACGAGCAAACCGTCGAACGATTTGGCCGAGACCTGCGTGGCGAACTGTCGCATCGACTCTTCGCCGCGGTTGCACGTGAAGAGCAGCAGCCCATACGACTCTGCCTCGACGACGTCGACGACGCCTTGGAGAACGTCTCCCATCCATGGCCAGGTCAGGGAGGGCACCAAGACACCGACGATGCGTGTGCGACCACGCGCCAATCCGACGGCGCGTGAGCTGGGCACGTAACCCAGGTCGTCGATCACTTTGCGAACCCGCGCGGCCGTCGCCTCGTCGAGCTCGCCCTTGGCGTTGAGCACCCGCGACACCGTCGTCTTGCTGACGCCTGCGCGGGCTGCAACATCGGCGATGGTGATCGGCACGCGCACTCCATTCAGCGTCAGAGGGACGAATCCGGAACCGGTCGCGGTACCGGTTCCGGGCTAGTTTCGTGGCGGGACCTCTATGGCGTCAATCACAGCCAGGTAACGAA
>JBOGEK010000367.1:0-2474 GCA_050743645.1 Acidothermaceae bacterium | reverse complement strand
GCAATGACATGGCCTGGCTGCGGCAGCTGCTCGACTGGCAAAAAGAGGCTGCCGATCCTGGAGAATTCCTCGAGTCGTTGCGTTTCGACATCCAGGGCGCAGAGGTTTACGTCTTCACGCCCAAGGGTGATGTGCTCGCACTGCCGCAAGGTTCGACGCCCGTTGACTTTGCGTACGCGGTGCACACCGAGGTCGGGCACCGATGTATCGGCGCGCGCGTCAATGGCCGGCTAGTGCCACTCGACAGCGCACTCGACAACGGCGACGCGGTCGAGATTTTCACGTCCAAGGCGCAAAATGCGGGGCCGAGCCGCGACTGGTTGGCCTACGTCAAGAGCCCTCGGGCACGCACGAAGATCCGGCAGTGGTTCGCGAAAGAACGTCGCGAAGACGCGATCGAAGACGGCAAGCAAGCGATCGCGCGGGCCATTCGCAAGCAGGGTTTGCCGTTGCAGCGGCTGCTTTCCGACGATGCGCTCGGCACGCTCGCTCGCGAGATGCATTACGCCGATGTGTCGGGGCTTTACGCCGGGGTCGGTGAGGGGCACGTCACGGCGCAATCCGTCGTCCAACGGCTGTTGCAAGCGCGAGGCGGGGCCGAGGGTGCGGTCGAAGACCTCGCCGAGACCGTGCAGCCGGTCAGTCCTGGTACCGCGAATCGACGGTTGCGGCCGCCTGGCGATCCCGGCGTGGTTGTCAAGGGCGCGAGCGACGTGTGGGTGAAGTTAGCCCGGTGCTGCACGCCGGTGCCCGGCGATGCGATCCAGGGTTTCGTCACAAGGGGCAGTGGCGTATCTGTGCACCAGGCCGACTGCGTCAATCTCGTGGCACTGCGTGCGAGCGAACCCGGCCGCGTGGTCGACGTCGAGTGGGCCCCCGGTGCAGCGTCGGTTTTCCTGGTGATCGTGCAGGTCGAGGCGCTCGACCGCAGCCGGTTGCTCGCCGACCTCACCCAGGTGCTGTCGGACCAGCACGTGAACATCCTTGCCGCGTCGGTCACGACGACCCGCGACCGCGTGGCGGTCAACCGCTTCACCTTCGAGATGGGCGATCCCAAGCACCTCGGCCACGTGCTGAAAGCGGTGCGGGCGGTCGACGGGGTTTATGACGCCTACCGGGTGACGAGCGGCGCGACGCCCGCCCGAACCTGACGCGTCGCCGCGCGGTGTCCTGGCAGCTGAACCGTGCTTCATACGGTGAACCGTCACTTCAACAGGCGCAGACACCCCTTGAAGTGACGGTTCACCGGCTTAACGTGGTCAACCGGCTGCGCCGCCGGAGGGGGCCTAGGACGACGCAGGCGTCGGGCTGGCAGTGCTGTGGGTGGTCGCGAGCACGTCGACCACGAACACCAGCTCTTCGTTGGGCGTGATGCTGCCCGAACCGGCCGCGCCGTAGCCGAGGCTCGGCGGGATGATGATCTCGCGACGGCCGCCGACCTTCATGCCGGTGACGCCCTGGCCGAAGCCGGGCACCACCTGGCTGAGCTGGAACGTCGCCTCCTGCGAGTGCGCCCACGAGGAGTCGAACTCGCTGCAGTCGATGTAGTTCAACCCGAGGTAGTTGACGGTGACGGTGTCGTCGGCCTTCACTGTCTCGCCGGTTCCGACGACCAGGTCTTTAGTCTGTAGCGTGATCGGCACGGTGCCGGCCGGGATGGTGACGCTCGGCTCGGTCCTCAACGCCGGGTCGATGCCGCCCGGAATGATCGGGAAGTTCGCGATCGGTGACGCCACAACGCTCGGCTTCGACGTGCAGCCGTCGGCGTGGGTCGGCGCCGGCGGTATGGACGACGCAGGTGGGCTCGACGCGGGCGCGCTGCCGGAGGCGCTGCTGACCGCGGCTGGCGACGACGCGCTGGCCGCCGGCTTGCCAGAGCCCGGCAGCACGAAGGCCAGCACGACGCCGATGATCGCCACGACGGCGGCGGCCGCCCCGCCGATGGTCCAGCGCTGGCGTGACTTCGCGCGGGCTGCGGCACGGGCTTGGAGCCGGCGCTCGTATCGTTCACGGGCGATCTGCCGCCTGCGTTCCTTGCCGGCCACGCGGACTCCTCGTCATCACGTCGGTAAGTTGGCGCGCGTACCTGCTGGCACCCGCGCGGCTCGCGTACTTTCGGGCGGCGACAGTCTAGGGGGGCCCGATAGGCTCGCCACAGCGCCACCGGGCATTCTCAGCGTTTCCTGAGTCACGCCCGATTCGTGAATCACGTCCTGCCGGTCGACGAGCCGATGTTGCCGTCAGGTCCAGCCCGAGGAGTTTCGACGATGAACCGGCCGGCCCCGCTGTCGGGCTTTCCCGAATGGTTGCCCGCCCAGCGCATCGTCGAGCAGCAGGTGCTCGACTCGATCCGGCGTACCTTCGAGCTGCACGGCTTCGCCTCGATCGAGACGCGAGCCGTCGAGCCGCTCGACCAGTTGCTGCGCAAGGGCGAGATCGACAAGGAGGTCTACGTGCTGCGCCGGCTGCAAGCC
>JBOGEK010000366.1:0-4963 GCA_050743645.1 Acidothermaceae bacterium | reverse complement strand
GAGCCGCACCCCGCCCACCGTCCGGAACGTCAGCCCGGCCACCGCCCTGAATCTCACCCCGCCAACCGCCCTGAATCTCACCCCGCCCACCGCCCTGTACCTTTCGCCCACCAAGGCGCTGGCTAGCGACCAATTGCGGGCCTTGTGCGAACTCGACCTGCCACAGATCCGGGCGGCCACCTACGACGGTGACACCCCCTACGAAGAGCGAGCATGGATCAGGGCGCACGCCAATCTGGTGCTGGCCAATCCCGATCTGCTGCATCGCTCGCTGCTTCCGGGTCACCGGCAATGGTCGACCTTTCTACGCGGGCTTCGTTATGTCGTGATCGACGAGTGCCACGGCTATCGGGGGGTGTTCGGATCGCATGTTGCGCAGGTGCTCCGGCGGCTTCGTCGGACGGCAGCCCGATACGGCTCGTCACCGGTGTTTGTGCTGGCATCGGCAACGGTGTCGCAACCGGCTGCCTCGGCATCGCGACTGGTGGGCGTCGATGTTTGCGAGGTGACCGACGACGCTTCGCCACGGGGGGCGTCGCGGTTCGTGCTGTGGGAACCACCGCTGGTCGATCCGCGAGACCACCATGGCGAGCACGACGCACCGGTGCGTCGTTCGGCGATCGCCGAAACAGCCGACCTGCTGACGGATCTCGTCGTTGACGGCGTGCGAACAGTGGCGTTCGTCCGATCGAGACGAGGCGCGGAGGCGGTCGCCCTGACCGCAAAGCGTTCGCTCGAAGAGGTGTCGGCGTCACTGCCTAGCCGGGTGGCCGCGTACCGCGCGGGCTATCTGCCTGAGGAGCGGCGGGCGCTCGAGAAAGCGCTGCGCCACGGCAGCCTGCTCGGACTCGCTGCGACGACCGCTCTCGAGCTTGGGATCGACGTGTCGGGGCTCGACGCCGTCCTGCTCGCCGGGTTTCCGGGAACGCGCGCGTCGATGTGGCAGCAGGCGGGGCGCGCGGGGCGGGCCGGGCAGGAATCGCTGGCCGTGATGGTCGCGCGCGACGACCCGCTCGACACCTATCTCGTGCATCACCCCGAGGCGCTATTCGGGCACCCGGTCGAGGCCGCTGTTCTCGATCCCGACAATCCTTACGTTCTAGGGCCGCATTTGTGCGCTGCGGCCAGTGAGTGGCCGTTGAACGACGACGATCTGCCGCTGTTCGGGCCGACCGCGGGTGAGGTCGTCGCCGATCTCGTCGAGCAGGGCTTGCTGCGCAAGCGGCAACACGGCTGGTTCTGGACCAGACGCGAACGGGCCTGCGACCTCGCCGATATTCGCGGCACGGGTGGTGACGCGGTCCGGATCGTCGAGCACGGCAGCGGACAACTGCTCGGAACCGCCAACGCAGCGACGGCGCATTCGACCGTGCACGAAGGAGCGCTCTACGTGCATCAAGGCGCGACTTATCTGGTCGAGTCGTTCGACCCCGAGGAGGGCGTCGCTCTCGTTGCGCTGGCCGATGTCGATTACTTCACTACCGCACGCGACGTCACCGATTTCAGGATCACCGAGACGCTGCACACCAGCTTGTGGGGAAGCGCCGAGGTGAGTTTCGGCAGTGTCGACGTCACCACGCAGGTGGTCTCGTATCTACGCCGGCGGTTGTTGACCGGAGAAGTTCTCGGGGAACATGCGCTCGACCTGCCCGCCCGGCAGTTGTCAACGCGGGCTGTCTGGTGGACCTTGCCCGATGACCAACTGCATGCCACGGGCGTTGCGGAGCGGGATTGGCCGGGTGCCGCGCACGCCGCCGAGCACGCGTCGATCGGACTGTTGCCACTGGTCGCTACGTGTGACCGTTGGGATATCGGTGGCGTCTCGACCGCCTTGCACGAAGACACGGGCCGGCTCACGGTCATGGTCTACGACGGTCATCAAGGCGGTGCCGGATTTGCCGAGCGCGGGTTTGCTGCTGCCGCACACTGGCTGCAGGCCACTCGTGATGCGATCGCGTCGTGCGAATGCGAATCGGGTTGCCCCTCATGTGTGCAGTCGCCGAAGTGTGGCAACGGAAACGATCCTCTCGACAAGCTCGGCGCGGTCGCGCTGCTCGAGGCACTGCTCAGCGGTGCGCCGCCCGCCGGACCACCAGAGCGGGTAGGGCCGGAAGATACCTGCCGGCCAATCAAACCCCGCGGCGAACTCACGTTGGACCCGCTCTCGCCCGCGCGCTGATATAGCCGCTGCCGATCCCGCCGTGTTGGGCCCAGCGCGCAAGGCGCGGCAGCGCTACAGCCGCCTCGACAGCGAGCGTCGAGCCCTCGACCGTGCAACTTCTCAGTTGCGCATCATTCGCTGACGCCGTCGAATCTGCAGCGCTACAAGCGATTGCGACGAGCTGAGCGGGTGTCAGCGCTGCCGCGACCGGACCATGGCCGGTGAGCATTTCATCCTGGGTAGCCTGCGCCAGCGCGAAAGCCCCGGCGAGCGCCGAAAGGTCGGCCGCGGTCGCCGCCCGATGGCGGGCCGTCATCGCTGCGGCGGTGACGACAACTCCGGCCACGGTCACCCACATGACCATCACTAAGCTAACGATCCAGATCGAAGCCGATCCGGCGTCGCGATGCTCGGTGCGTGATCGGGCACGCTGCCGCGCGCGCCGCTCGACAGCGTGCCGGGAGCCCGGATCACTCGTTTTCACGGTGCCGCCTCGGATTCGGCGACTGCGGTGGCGACCGCAACCGGCGCAGGAACGGCAGCAAGCACACCTGACTTCGGGCCGACCCGCGCCCTGACCACGACCAGGATCCGCCCGCCGGCGTGCGAAACGCTGACCGTTGCGCCTTCGGGCGCCGCAGCGTCGGCAGTGGCGACGACGGCCGAGTCGGTCTCGCCTCGCGCCGCCGCGCGGGCGCCGTCGCGAGCCGCATCGACACAACGCAGTTGCGCACCAGCAACGGAAATCGACCACAACGCCGCAGCGAGCAACAACGCGAGCACCGGCAGCACCATCGCCGTCTCCGCGGTCACGTATCCGCTGTCGGCCCGGCCGCCAACGACCGGCGCACCACCTCGTCGCACCTGCCCGCGCCGTCCGCCGTCAACCCGCCCGCGCAGTCCGCCGTCAACCCGCATCCCAGCCACCGAGTGTCGTGTTAGAACGGAACCTGCAAGGCGCGAGACACCACACCACTAAGCAGGTTCAGGATTTGCGCGCTCGTAATCACTTTGTAGAGCAATGCCGCAAAGGCACATGCGGCAATGGTGCCGATCGCATATTCGGCGGTCGACATTCCGGCGTCGCACTGCAGATGCGCCGCGACGAATCGACAACGAATGCGGCGCGCCAGCGCCCGCGGCAGGGGTGCGCAAACGCGTGCAGCTTGAATCGTGATTCGAACAATTCGCTGGAACATAAGGACTCCTGACTCGGCGAAACCGGTTGGCATCACCCCCGTTCGGGTGATCTGATGCGAGCATCGCGGCTTGGCGAGTACGAACGGCCCGAGGTCGAGTGGCCTGTGCATGAATTCGACGCCGGAAGGCTGATGTGGATTTCAACCCCACATCGATCCGGCGAAGCCGGCGACGACCGGCACGACGCCGACCAATACGAACGCGGGTAAAAAGCACAACCCAAGAGGCAATACCGCGCGCACCGATGCCCGGGCGGCCGCGGCCTCGGCGTCGCTGCGTAAGGTGCGCCGCCGATCGTCGGCTGCTCGGCTCAGCACGTCGCTTAACGACGCACCGGAATAGTGCGCCCGGATCACCGCTCGAGCCACGACATCGCATGCGGGTTCGGCACATGCGTCGGCCCAGGCCAGCTCCGGCGGTGCGCCGAGCGCGGTCAGTCGTGCTATTCCGTCGAGCAGGCGACCGACCGAAGTCGTGTCGAACGCCGCGGCGACAACCGACAGGGCCTGCTCGAGAGGCGCGCCGGCCGAAAGGCAGGCAGCAACCAAGTCGAGCGCCGCAGGCAAGGCCGCCGGCGATGACGCTCCCGCGACTGCTCGGCGAGCGGCAGCGGTCACACGTCGCCGTCCGGCGCGAACGACTCCGAGCCGCAGCACGACAACGGTGGCCAGGCAGCCGAACCCAAGCCCCGCAACGACACCGTTGACGGCACCGAGCAGGTGGCCAGATCCGGCACCGACACCTGTCCCAGTGACGACACCAATCCCGGTCGCAATACGACCGGGAATTGCAACAACGCCGCCACTTACAACTCGGCCGCCAGTTGCACCAGCGATACCACCACCGGTCTGGCGCCCATCAACGTCCGCGGTGCCGGAGTGCGCCGCAATCAGTGACCGGAGTCGACTCGCCGACGTTCGGGTCGACCGAGAACGCGACGTCAGGGCAAGAAAGGCAAGCGCCACAAGGATTCCGACCGCTGCAGACGCGACCATCGGCTTAGCCGATCCGTGCGGCACGACGCGCGATCCGGCGCGCCCAGGCGACGCCCGCGACGTCGAACGATAGGGCAACGAGCGTGCAGCCGAGGCCCGAGCCCGAGCCAACAAGGAATCGAAGCGGATCGGCACCAATGGCGGCGCCGAGTAGCAGGCCGAGAACCGGCAAGGCGGCAAGCAATCGCACAGTGGCCCGTGGGGCTGCGAGCGATCCCGCCAGGGCGCGATCGAGTTCGATCTCGTCCTGCAGCGCGTCCGCCACGCGGTCGACCGTGGGGGCGAGGGTCGCGCCCGAACTTGACGCAACCCGCAGGCAGGCGGCCAGCCGGCGCAAGCCTTCGACCGATTCGCGGACCGACGCGGGAACTCTCGCGACGACCGCATCGATCGCATCGCAGACGTCGATGAGATCCCCACGCCTGGTGAGCTCGGCGACGGGCGCCATGAGCATGCGCAACGGATCGCCGGCCGATTCGATCCCAACCCCGAAGGCGACCGATGCCGGACGCCCAGAACGAAGCTCACCGGCGACTGCGTGCGCCAACTCGACGACTTCGCGGCGTAGCGCCTGAGCGCGCCGTCGCGCACTCGCACGGCGAGCCGC
>JBOGEK010000365.1:0-8342 GCA_050743645.1 Acidothermaceae bacterium | reverse complement strand
CAAGCCGGTGGAACGAAGGTCGCCTCGACGTCGGCGACCACGCTGGACAAAGCGAGCGTGGCGTTGGCTCGAGCGCTCGCCGCGCTGCCACAGAATGCGGCAGGATCGGCGACATCCCCGGCCGCCGCTACACCCGCGACGGCACAACCCGGTGACGCGATCCCTGTCCAACTGCTGCACGCGACGGCGAAGACCACCCCGGGAGCGCTGCCAGCGTTGCCGGGAAGCTCAGCGCTGCCGGCGAATACGGTCGGCGCCCTCGACCAGGCCGTCGCCGGTAGCCCAGCTGCGCCTGCGATGACTCCGCAAGCTCTGCAGGCGCTGCAGGCCGCCCAAGCAGCGCAGGCAACACAGGCGGCACTGGCAACGCAGTCGCTGCCGCCCGCCCTGGCCGACAGCGATGCCGCAAAAGAATCTGCAGCTAGGGCAAAGGCACCAACCGGTACGCCGCAAAAATCGGCTCTGCAACCCGCGACTGCAGCGGTCGGCGCAGATGCACAAACACCGGCACCGGCAGCAACCGCGTTGGCGGTCGCGAATGCCGTTACAGATGGCCGGCACGACGGCGATTCGTCGTCCGACTCGAAGGGCAAGTCGGATACATCGGCACCCGCAGCTCCTGCGCCGTCCGAGCTGAAGCAGTCGCCGGCCGAGAGTTCGTTCGCCGCCGTGCTCCAGCTGCCCACAGCCGCTCCCGCTACTTCGATCGCTCAGCCTTCGCAGCAGCTGGCGGCCCAACCACAGGCGGTGCCCGTGCCCGACCAGATCGTGCAGGTCGTGGCACCGTTACGAACGGCGGGCGACGGCAACTACACGATCTCGCTGCAACTACACCCGGCCGACCTCGGTCCGGTCACCGTGCATGTTTCTGTCGAGCAGGGCGTGCTTTCAGTACATCTCGGCTCCGACGAAGCACACGGCCGTGACGCTTTGACGAATTCGATCTCCGACTTGCGCAACCAGTTGCAGGCAGGCGGTGTGCGTGTCGGCGGCATCGACGTCGGCACCCAAGCGTCACTTCGGCAAGGCGGCGGACAAAATGCCGGCAACCAATCGGCCGCGGGTCAGGGAAATCAGAACCAGCAGCAACTGCAACAGCACTCGCACAGCGGCCAGGGCGACAGGCGCCAGAACGGTGACCCGTCCGCTTTCGCCAGCTGGACTGGTAACGACGGCGGTGCCGGCAGTGGCAATAACAGCGGCAGCGGCAACGGCAGTACCGCGGCGAACCAGCACGCGGCAGCCGTGCAGCGAAGCGGTGCCGCGGTCGACGTCAGGACACCCGGCGAGAACAGCGCCGATCGTGCCTTAGGTATCGGGCCGACTGACGACGCTGCGCTCGATGTGAGGATCTGAGGAGAACGCAAATGACCAGTCCTATCAGCCAGATTCTGCCGGCGCTGTTCTCTGGAGCCGCCGACGGCATCGATGGTTCGCCGTCAACCGGCAGCTCGTCAGCTACCGGCGGCGCGTCGGGTTCTAGTGGCTCGGGCGACGTCAACCTCGGCGGCATTAACAGCAACACGTTCTTGCAACTGCTCGTTTCACAACTGACGCATCAAGACCCGATGAATCCAACCGACAGCACGACCTACATCACCGAAGAAGCCGAGTTCTCGATGGTGCAGAGCATGAACACCTTGGCCAAGCAGAACTCCCAGATTCTGCAAAGCCAGCAAATGCAACAAGCCACCGGCTTCATCGGTAAGAACGTCACGTACGTCGATGCGAACGGCATCCAAGGTGTCGGCGTCGTCGCGAGCGCGTCACCTGGTAACAGTTCGACCGGCGCGGTCGTGCGGGTCGGCACCGCACAGATTCCGATCACGTCGATCACATCGGTATTCGCCGACAACGCCGACCCCACTGCCACGGGCAGCACGACGTCCGGCAGCACGACGTCCGGCAGCACGACGTCCGGCAGCACATCGTCCGGCAGCACACCCTGATCGGACCGCTCACCATCCACTGCTTGTCAACATCCCACTGCTTGTCAACATCCCACTGAAACGAGGAACTCGCATGCTCCGCTCGCTCTTCTCCGGAGTTTCCGGCTTGCGCGCGCACCAGACGATGCTCGACGTCGTCGGCAACAACATTGCGAACGTCAACACCACCGGCTACAAGTCGTCGTCAGTCGAATTCGAAGACACGCTGAGCCAGGCATTGAAAGCAGCGGGAGCGCCGCAGGGAGCCCAAGGTGGCACCAACCCCGCACAAGTCGGCCTCGGCGTTCAGGTTGCGGCAATCAACACTGCGTTCACCCAAGGCCCGGCTGAGACCACCGGAGTCTCGACCGATCTGATGATTCAAGGTGACGGCTTCTTCGTCGTCAACGACGGTGGTCAGCAGGTCTACACCCGCGACGGAGCCTTCAGCTTCGACACGAACGGAAACCTGACGACAGCCACCGGCGGAATCGTGCAGGGCTGGACGGCGGTCAACGGTGCCGTCAACACCAGTGGCGCCACCAGTGGGATCAAGCTGCCGCTCGGCGCATCGATGCCACCAACTGCCACCGATAAGGCAGTGCTGGCGGGCAACCTGCCTGCCGATGGCAGCGGTGCATCTCCGACGAACGACCTGAAGGTCTACGACCAGAAGGGCCAACTCGTCGACGTCACTCTCACCTACACGTACGACCCCGTGGGCAAGGCCTGGAGCCTGAACTACAGCGACCCGTCGGTGTCACCGGCGGCGACGGGCAAAGTCACCGACCTCGCTTTCAAGGCCGACGGCACGTTGTCGACGACGTCGCCGGTCACCGCGACTCTCAACGGCCAGGCGGTGTCGATCGACATCTCGGGGATCACCTCGTTCGGCGGTGCGAACACCGCTGAGGTGGTGTCGTCGACGGGTAACGCGATGGGTTCGCTCGCGTCGTACTCGATTTCGCCTGACGGCACGATCGAGGGTGTGTTCACCAACGGCATGAAGCAGCCGTTGGGTCAGATCGCACTCGCCACCTTCAACAACCCCGGCGGTCTGAACAAGGTCGGCAATTCCGAATACTCCGAGTCGGTGAACTCGGGCCAGGCGCAGGTCGGCGCGGCCGGCACCGGAAGCCGTGGTCAACTCGCGGCGGGCGAACTCGAAGGGTCGAACGTCGACCTGTCGCAGGAGTTCAGCAACCTCATCATCGCCGAGCGCGGTTTCGAGGCGAACTCGAAGGTCATCACGACGTCCGACGAGGTGCTGCAAGACCTGGTGAATCTCAAGCACTAATCGGGGTTAGCCCGAAAGGAGCAAGGGCGGATCGTCCGGAGCTTATGCGTCCGGGTGATCCGCCCTTTTCGGTCCGGACGACGCACATCCCACCCACCGCCGTTCTCAGATTCAGCCCACCGGGGCCGAAGGGGAACATGGTTCGCCACGGATCGGCGAACTCGCACCACATCTCCACGGATGGAGGCCTTGAAAATGATCGTGTTGACCCGACTCAACGGGCCTTCCTTCGCGTTGAATCCCGACCTGATCGAGCGTGTCGATGCCAATCCCGACACGGTCGTGACGCTGGTCGGCGGCATCAAATACGTCGTTGCCGAATCGCTCGATGAACTTCTCGACCGCGTGCGCGAGTTTCGCGGTCAGGTCATCGCGACTGCTTATGCATTCGAATCCGCGCCGCCCGCCGAGCGCAACCTGCACGTGGTGACCGACCCCGCTGATCCGGACCTGCCGCGCGCGAGAGATGTGTGACCAATGGATCCGGCAACTCTTATAGGTATCGGCCTTGCTTTCGCGGGCATCTTCGTCTCGATGATCGTCGAGGGCAGCAGCCCTGCGGCGATTCTGCTTCCCGCCCCGATGATGCTGGTCCTTTGCGGCACGATCGGCGCGGCGATGGCAGGCGGTCTGCTCAAAGACTTCACGGGCTCGATCAAGTGGTTGAAGCTCGCTTTGACGGCGAAGCCGACAACTGCTGACGGTCTAGTCGACGACCTCGTTCGGCTCGCCGACCGTGCCCGCAAGGAAGGTTTGCTGGCACTGGAGGATGCTGCGAGTGAGGTGAGCGATCCGTTCCTGCGGCGCGGCCTCGAGCTTGCGATCGACGGCACCGATCCCGAAGAGTTGCGCGACATCCTCGAAGCCGAGGTCGTCGCCAAGCGCAAGGAATTCCGCCAGGGCGGCAAACTTTTCGCGGACATGGGCGGCTACGGCCCAACCCTCGGCGTTATCGGAACCGTCGTGAGCCTGGTGCACGTGCTGGCGAACCTCAGCTCGCCGGAATCTCTCGGCAAGCTCATCGCGAGCGCGTTCGTCGCCACCCTCTGGGGTGTCATGTCGGCGAACGTCGTCTGGTTGCCGCTATCAAACAAAATCAAGCGCCTGGGCGAGATCACCGTCCATCAGATGGAACTGGTGATCGAAGGCGTCCTCTCGATCCAAGCCGGTGTCAACCCGCGCCTGATCCAACAAAAGCTGCGCTCCTTCCTGCCCGCAGATGATGGCAAGAACGCCAAGAGTGCCAAGCCTGACAAGGCTGCCGCATGAGCAGTACGCGTCCCGCTCGCCGGCGTCGTCCGGTCGAGGAAGAGGAGCACGAAGCCAACCACGAGCGTTGGCTGCTTACCTATGCCGACATGATCACGTTGCTGATGGTGTTGTTCATCGTGCTGTTCGCCATCAGCGTCGTCGACAAGAAAAAGTTCGCCGAACTCGCCGACGGGCTTTCGCACAATCTTGACGCCACGACGAAAGTGTTGCCCGCAGGCACAGGCGTGATGGACGGCGGTAACAGCCCGGTCAATGATCAGGGCCAGTTGGCGGGTAGCCCGCCGGGCGCGATTGCTCCGGTGCCGCAAGTCGATCTCGCGCAACCGATCTCACCCGAGCAGGCGCAAGAGTTGAAGCAGGACGCGACGAAGCAGAATCTGCTAAAGCAGGAGCAACAGTCGCTGGCTGAAGCGGAGAAGCAAATCGAGGCAGCGCTGCAGGCGAAGGGCCTCACGAACTCGGCGAAGTTGCAGATCACCTCTCGTGGGCTCGTAGTCAGCATCGTCACCGACCAGGTTCTGTTCGACACCGGCCAGGCCGAACTCAAACCGGTCGGCCAGCAGGTGCTCGACGCCGTCGCGCCCGCTCTGCGCAACCTGCCTAACGAAGTCTCGGTCGAGGGTTATACCGACAACGTGCCCATCACCGGCGGACCGTTCCAGTCGAACTGGGAACTGTCCGCCGTACGTGCAACGACGGTGCTGCGCTACCTCGTCGCGAACGACGGATTGCCTGCGAGCCGGCTGTCGGCGACCGGTTATGCCGACACCAGGCCGATTGTGCCCAACGACTCGCCAGCTCATCAGCAGCAGAACCGCCGGGTCGAGGTCGTCGTCCTGTCGACGCTGCTGACTGCCGACGGTTCGACCGCAACCGACAGCTCAACCACCGGCTCAACAGCACTACACGGAGGATCGCAATGACCACCATGACCGACAAGACGGCGAAGGCCGACACCGCGCCCGCCGACGCGCCGGTCAAGAAGAAAGGGAAGAAAAAGAAGCTCGTCATCATGCTCGTGCTCCTTATCGTGCTGGCGGCCGGCGCCAAGTTCATGCTCGGCGGAAAGAAGGCCCCCACTGGCGCAGCGGCCGCCCCCAAGCCCGGGCCGGTTGTCGCCATCGACGCCGTGACGGTCAACCTGGCGGGCGGTCACTACCTGCGGATCGGTGTCGCCGTCCAGTTCACCACCAAGGTGAGCGCGACGGCGCCGCCCGACGGCGCGATGGCCACCGATCAGACGATCACGTACTTCACCGGGCAAGACCCCGCGGCCCTCGAGACCGGAGCCGGACTCGCCAACGCCAAGAAAGGACTGGAGGCAAAGATCGCCACGGTGTATCCCGACGACCCGATCTACGACATCTTGTTCACCTCGTTCGTGGTGCAGTAACGAACCGCCCGTCCCGGCGGGCGTTAACGCGCCGCCCGCCTCGGCGGCCGAATAGCCTCAAGAACGCTCATAGGCGAATGGTCGCTGCCGATGGGTGGGTCGTGACCTCCCCGTCGACTACCGACTCGTCAGGTGGGTCACGCACGTCCGGTTCCGTGTCGCGTGCGCGAGGCCAGCGTTCGAGCAACGAGCCGAAGACCTATGACTTCAGGCGCCCCAGCAAGCTGAATCGTGGCCATGTACGCAAGCTGCACATGACCTACGAGACGTTCGCCAGGCAATTCACCACGATCTTGACCAGCACGGTTCGGGTGTTTTCGCTCGTCGAGTTGATCGCCGTCGAGCAGCTCTCGTACGTCGACTACATCGAGTCGTTGCCCTCGCCGTCCTTCTTGGTTTTGACATCGATCGATCCGCTGCCGGGTACTGCGATCCTGCAGATTCCGCACCAGACTGCGATGTTGTGCGTCGACCGGCTGCTGGGTGGGCCCGGTGCCCCTGAGCAGCCCGAGCGATTGCTCACCGACATCGAGACCCAACTCGTTCGATCGCTTGCCGAGCGGGTCGTTCACGAACTTCGCTACGCGTTCGACGGACTGGTGCCGCTCTCGCCCGAAGTTCTCGGGGTCGAGGCAAATCCTCAGTTCGCGCAGGCGGCAGCGCCGTCCGATGTTTTCGTTGTCGCGTCGTTTCAGATGAACGTCGGCAACCAAGAAGGTGCGGCGACCTTCGCGATGCCTTTCACCGGACTGTATCCGGTGCTCGAGGCGGCCGCGAGCCCGAAGCGCAGTGACCGCCGTGACGTCGCGGCGCGCAGCGCGGCGGCCCTGCAGGCACTGCTGAACGACGTCCCGGTCGACGTCGCGATCGAATTCTCGAAGGTGGCGCTCAGCCCGCGACAGATTCTCAGCCTCGCGGTTGGCGACGTATTGCCACTCAGCCAAGCAACGAACGAACCGTTACAGGTCACGTCAGGCGGGGTGACGTTTGCCCACGCCGTACCCGGCAGCACGGGCAAGCACGTCGCCTGCCGCATCGTCGAAAGCCCGGAATCCCAGGAAGGCGCGAGCACGCGATGACCGAGTCCGCTACAGCGGTCGACCCGCAAAACACCAATGACGAGGCAGTTGCCGACGTCGCCCGGGCAGCCGAGGAGTCCGGCCGTGCTTCGGGCCGGAAGAAGGCCGTGAAGAACGAAGAACTTGCCGCGACCAAGCCGCTTCAGGCCATCGCCGGCGGCGACCGGCTCGACCTGCTCAGCAACATCGAGATGGACGTCACGGCAGAACTCGGTCGCACCCGAATGACCGTTCGCGAACTGCTGTCGCTGACGCCGGGGACCGTCGTCGAACTTGACCGGATGGCGGGCAGCCCGATCGACCTTTACGTCAACGGAACGCTCATCGCTCGCGGCGAAGTCGTCGTCATCGACGAAGAATTCGGCGTGCGCATCTCCGAAATCGTGACACCCGGCGCGGTGGAGCCAGCACGATGAGCTCGATGCTCGGGCCGGCCTTGCGCATGGTGGTCTCGCTGGCGATCGTGCTCGCGCTGATGTACGTCGCGGCTCGGTTGCTCGGCCGCAGCCGTGGCATCGCGCCGGCGAAAACCCGAAAGCGTCGGCAAAGTCCGCACCCTCGTGCGGCTCGCTCGCTGGCCGCGACATTGCAAGGCCGCGCCAAGTTCGCTCGTACCGCTGGACGTCGGTCACCGCGCCGCCGCGCACGCCTCGAGGTAATCGCCAGGCAGCCATTGGGAAAGACTGCGTCGGTCGCCGTGGTCAGGGTCGCCGATCGCACCATGTTGCTCGGCGTCACAGACTCCGCCGTTCAGTTGCTCAGCGAAATCGACGCGACCCTTTTCGAGGACGGCGAAACCCCCGTCGACCTCGCGGCGCTCGCGAGCCCAGCTGACACTGACGAACTCGAGCTCGCCGTGCCGCAGGTCTCGCCAGGAGCTGCTGGCACTGCGGCGTTGCGGTCAACGGTTTCAGTGCTCGATCTGTTGCGCGAGCGCACCGTACGGCGGGCCTGACCCTTGACCAAACAGGCCGCCGCGTCGCGGCGTCGATCGGCCGTTTTGTTGTTGGCGGCGTGCGCGCTCGGCGTTCTTGCGCTGACGACGAACGCGGGGACGGCGTCGGCCAGTGAACCTGCCGTCTATCAGACGACTTCTCACCAGGTCGGCTCGGGCTCGGCGTCAACTCCTGCGCCGATCGCGCCGATTCAGTCGATCGCACCGATCGCGCCAGTCGCATCGCCGGGCGCGACCGCGACTGCCCCAGCCGGAAGCGGCGCAGGCACCACCGGCCCGGCCGGGCCGACCTCTCCCGCGAAAACTGCGGCGCCGCCCGGCCTGTCTCTTATACACATAACCGAGCCCACGATACCCAAACACAACGCGTATGCCGGCTTGTGCGTGAAAATAGGGGGGGGGGGGGGGGGGGGGGGGG
>JBOGEK010000364.1:0-17107 GCA_050743645.1 Acidothermaceae bacterium | reverse complement strand
GTGCAACCCAGCGCTGCTGCTGGACGCTGCCCGTAATCAAGGACGCAGGCGGCCACTGAGGCGATCCCGTGCGTGACGTGGCCGTCCTCTTCGGACCAGCCGCGCGCGCGTTCGCGGGCGAGCAGGTCGCGTAACTCGATGGTGCTGCGCGGACCCGCTCCTGTGCGGTCGACGAAGGCATCACGATTGGGGTACAGCGCGCGCACCTGAGCGCGTGGCAGCGCGGCGAGCATCGAGCGGCCGCTGGCGGTCAGATGCGCCGGCAGCCGCACGCCGATGTCGGTGATGAGCGTGACCGCGTGCGGAGGCTGCTCCTTCAACAAGTAGAGCGTTTCGCGGCCGTGCAGCACGCCGAGATGCACGGTCTGGCCGGTCTGCTCGACAAGCCTGGTCAGCAGCGGCCGGGCAAGCCGCTCGAGCGGATCGCCACGCAAATAAGCGGAGCCGAGTTCGAAGGCCCCGACGCCGAGACCGTACCCGCGTGCTTCCGGTAGATGGACGACGAAATTCTCGACTTCGAGCACCGCGAGCAGGTGGTAGACGCTCGACCGGGGCAGCTGTAACTCGCGCGCCAACACGGCCGCCGGCACCGGACCGGTGTGCGCTCCGAGCGCGCGCAGCAGGGCGATCGCGCGGCTCACCGCAGGAACGCTGCTCATCGCCTTTCGTCGTCCCAACTGTCTCGAATCCCAGACACAATGTAGGGCGCGGTGCGCGACAACGACACACTGATCGCGGTGAACTGTCGCTATGACACAGACGCCAGACGTCTCGCTGGGTGTGCGACCACTCGCGCCCGCAGAGGTGGCCTCAGTCGCGCGCCACGATGCGCGGGTGGTCATCAATCCAGACGCGGTAAGCCGGATTGCGGCCTCGCGATCGCACGTCGACGCGCTCGCCGAACGAGGCGAACCCGTCTACGGAGTCTCGACTGGTTTCGGCGCATTGGCGAACCGCCACATCGCGCCAGAACTTCGCGCACAACTGCAGCGTTCGGTCGTTCGCTCGCATGCGGCAGGCAGCGGTGCCGAAGTCGAGCGCGAGGTCGTGCGGGCAATGATGCTGCTGCGGGTGCACACGATGGCCACCGGCCACACCGGCGTGCGGGCAGAGACTGCACAGACCTATGCGGCACTGCTCAACGCCGGCATCACGCCGATCGTTCGAGAATTCGGCTCGCTTGGCTGTTCGGGCGACCTCGCTCCACTCGCGCATTGCGCGATGGCGCTCATCGGCGAGGGTGACGTGCGTGACCGCGAAGGTGTGCTGATGGCTGCCTCGAAAGCGCTGTCGGACGCCGGCATCACGCCGGTTTCGCTGTCTGCAAAAGAAGGACTTGCCCTGATCAACGGCACGGATGGCATGCTGGGCATGCTCGTGCTGGCCTGCGAAGACCTGACGATGCTCGCGAAGAATGCCGATATCGCGGCTGCGATGAGCGTTGAAGCGATTCTCGGCACCGACCGGGTTTTTGCCGAAGACCTGCAGGCACTGCGACCACATCCGGGCCAGGCGGCGTCGGCGAGCAACTTGCGTGCACTGCTTGCCGGCTCGCCAATCGTGGCATCGCATCGCACCGATATGACTCTGGTACAGGATGCGTATTCGCTGCGCTGCGCACCGCAGGTGGCGGGTGCCTTTCGCGACACAGTCGACCACGCGAAGCTGGTTGCAGAGCGCGAATTGGCTGCCGCCATTGACAATCCGGTGCTGCTGTCCGACGGCCGGATCGAGTCGAACGGTAACTTCCACGGCGCTCCGATTGGTTACGTGCTCGACTTCCTCGCGATCGCCGCGGCCGATCTGGCGTCGATCTCCGAGCGGCGCAGCGACCGGCTGCTCGACGTGTCGAGATCGCACGGCCTTCCGGCATTCCTCGCTCATGATCCGGGCGTCGATTCGGGCCACATGATTGCGCAGTACACCCAGGCAGCGTTGGTGAGCGAGATGAAACGCCTTGCTGCGCCAGCAAGTGTCGACTCGATTCCGTCGTCCGCCATGCAAGAAGACCACGTGTCGATGGGATGGTCGGCGGCGCGCAAGTTGCGGCGGTCTATCGACGCTCTTACTCGAGTGCTGGCGATCGAAGTGCTGACCGCCGGACGAGCCCTCGACCTTCGTTCTCCGCTGCAGCCGGGTGCGGCAACCGGCGCGGTCTTGCGAACGCTGCGCCAGCGAGTCGCCGGGCCAGGCGCCGACCGGTGGCTCGCACCCGAAATCGACGAGGCCGTCGCGCTCACCTCGAACGGCGATTTCGTAGCAGCAGCCGAGTCAATCGTCGGTGAACTGGCGTGAACCGCGCGTTAGCATAACTAACCCCGAGGAGCTGATCGAGATGATCGGAGCTCGTCCGGTGCGCGCACCGCGCGGCACCGAGCTGTCGTGCCTGGGCTGGCCGCAGGAAGCGGCGATGCGCATGCTGATGAATAACCTCGATCCAGAGGTTGCCGAGCGGCCCGACGATCTGGTGGTCTACGGCGGCACCGGAAAGGCGGCCCGAGACTGGGCCAGCTTCGATGCGATCGTCCGAACATTGCAGACGCTTCGTGACGACGAGACGATGCTGGTGCAGTCTGGGCGCCCAGTGGGCGTCTTGCGCACTCACGAGTGGGCGCCGCGAGTGTTAATCGCCAACGCAAACCTGGTACCCGACTGGGCTACCTGGCCCGAGTTTCGTCGCCTCGAACAACTTGGACTCACGATGTACGGCCAGATGACCGCCGGGTCGTGGATCTACATCGGTACCCAAGGAATCCTGCAGGGCACCTATGAGACCTTCGCCGCAGTTGCCGCGAAGATCGCCGCCCGGCGGGGTAGCGACGCCGACGGTGGCGGCAGCCTCGCAGGAACACTGACGATCACCGGCGGCTGCGGCGGTATGGGCGGCGCGCAGCCGTTGGCGGTGACGTTGAACGGCGGCGTGGTGCTCGTCGTCGAGGTCGATCCGGCACGGCTACAACGCCGCGTCGAGCACCGCTACCTCGACGAATGGGCGGCCGACCTTGACGAAGCCCTGCAGAAAGTACTGCAGGCTAAGAAAGAACGCCGCCCGCTTTCGGTCGGCGTGGTCGGCAACTGTGCAACCGTACTTCCCGAGATCCTGCGGCGCGGCGTGCCTGTCGACATCGTCACCGACCAGACTTCGGCGCACGACCCGTTGTCGTACTTGCCCGAAGGAGTCGACCTCGCCGACTGGCACGATTACGCGGCGGCGAAGCCTGAAGAGTTCACCGACCGTGCGCGGCAATCGATGGCCAGACACGTCGAAGCAATGGTGGGGTTTCTCGACGCGGGCGCCGAGGTTTTCGACTACGGAAACTCGATTCGCGACGAGGCACGGCTGGCCGGATACGAGCGCGCATTCGAGTTTCCCGGTTTCGTGCCCGCCTATATCCGACCGCTGTTCTGCGAGGGCAAGGGCCCGTTCCGGTGGGCGGCGGTCTCAGGTGATCCGAAAGACATCGACGCGACCGATCGGGCGGTGCTCGAACTGTTTCCCGACAACGAGCCGTTAGCGCGATGGATCCACGCCGCCCGCGACAAGGTGGCGTTCCAGGGACTTCCGGCACGAATCTGTTGGCTCGGATACGGCGAACGCAATCTCGCCGGTGTGCGATTCAACGAGCTGGTCGCGAGCGGCCAAATCAGTGCGCCGATCGTGATCGGGCGCGACCACCTCGACTGCGGTTCTGTTGCTTCGCCCTACCGGGAAACCGAAGCAATGGCAGACGGCTCAGATGCGATCGCCGACTGGCCATTGCTCAACGCGCTCGTCAACACCGCGTCGGGTGCGTCGTGGGTATCGATACATCACGGCGGTGGTGTCGGCATGGGGCGGTCGATCCATGCCGGACAAGTGTGCGTAGCCGACGGAACCCCTTTAGCAGCCGCCAAACTCGAGCGTGTGCTGACGAACGACCCGGCGACCGGCGTGATTCGCCATGTCGATGCGGGCTACGAGATCGCGCAACAGGTTGCCGATGCCAAAGGCGTGCGGGTGCCGATGCAAGAAAACGTCGTCGCGTGACGGACGTCGAGGCCGATCCGGCCGATGTGCCGCCGTCTGTCAGCGCGGCGTTCGACTCGATGTGGGCAACGCTCGCGCCGATCGGTCGCGCGCCGTCGACCGGTGGTTACCGGAGATTTGCCTGGACGACGGCCGACGCCGAACTGCGCGAGTGGTTCGCCGCCGAAGCGACCGCTCGTGGGCTCGACGTCCAATGCGATCGAAACGGCAACGTTTGGGCGTGGTGGCTGCCGCCTGGGCAGCACGGCGAGCCGGCGGACGCGTTCGTCACGGGTTCGCACCTCGACTCGGTGCCCGACGGTGGCGCCTTTGATGGGCCGCTGGGTGTGGTCAGCGCGTTGTGTGCCGTCGATCTCTTGCGTACCACGCAGGTCGCGCCGACAAAGCCGATTGCCGTCGTGGCGTTCGCAGATGAAGAAGGTGCGCGCTTCGGAGTGGCGTGCGTCGGCTCACGCCTTGCCACCGGTGTGCTCGATCCCGATCGCGCGCGTGCACTCACCGATGCCGACGGCGTCTCGCTTGCCGAAGCGATGACCCAGGCCGGTGCCGACGCGAGCAAACTTGGCCGCGACGACGAGGTGCTTCGTCGAATCGGCACGTTCGTCGAACTGCATATCGAGCAAGGCCGGGCGCTTGCCGACGTCGAAGCGGCGCTCGGTGTCGCCACCGGCATCTGGCCGCACGGCCGGTGGCACTTTTCCTTTACTGGCAAGCCCGATCACGCCGGCACGACCCGGCTTGCCGATCGGCACGACCCGGTCTTGACCTTCGCCTCAGCGACGCTGGCCGCGCGGCAGCACGCCGAGAAGGCGGCCTCTCTTGCCACGTTCGGTCGAGTGCTCGTCGCGCCGAACGCCACCAACGGAATCGCGGCGCGCGTCGACGCCTGGCTCGACGCGAGGGCTCCTCGGCAAGCAGTTCTCGACGAACTAGTCGCCACGATCGCGGCCGCCGCCACGCGGCAGTCGGCCCTCGACAGGATCGGGTTCGCGGTGGCGTGCGAGTCGATGACGCCGCCAGTGACGTTCGACGAAGCGACGCGCTCGCATTTGCGTGCCGCACTGCCGGATGATTTGGTTCCTGAATTGCCCACCGGTGCCGGTCACGATGCAGGCGTCCTCGCAGCTGAAAGACCCACAGGCATGATCTTTGTCCGCAACCCCAGCGGTGTTTCACATGCGCCCGACGAGTTCGCCGAGCGAGCCGATTGCCTTCGTGGTGTCGCAGCGCTGGCGAACGTCATGGCCAGCTGGACCGGCGAGGTGAGCAGTCGGTGACCAACTGGTGGTGCGAGCACGCTTGGCTGCCGCCAGGGATCGTGGCATCGCGCGTTGCCGTCACCACCGATGCCGGCCGCATCACGGCGATAGAGCCGGACGTCGATCCATTGCCGGGCTCGTCGATCCTGCGCGGGTTAGTACTTCCCGGCCTGGCGAACGTGCATTCGCACGCGTTTCACCGGGCGCTGCGCGGCCGGGCACAGGCCGGAGGCGGCGACTTCTGGGTCTGGCGCGACCAAATGTACTCGGTGGCCGAGCGACTCGACCCCGACACCTACCTCGCCTTGGCGCGAGCGACCTATGCCGAGATGGCCCTTGCCGGAATCACCTGCGTCGGTGAGTTTCACTACCTGCACCATGCTCCGGGCGGCGTCCGCTACGCCGATCCGAATGTGATGGGTCACGCGCTTACGGCGGCTGCGCGAGACGCCGGCGTGCGGCTGACGTTGCTTGATACCTGTTACCTGCACGGCGAGTTCGACGAACCACTGCGTGGTGCACAGTGCCGCTTCGGCGATGGTGACGCGGTGTCGTGGGCGCAGCGCGTCGATTCGCTCACCGATGCGAGCGGCACCGATGCGAACGCCGCCGCCGCGAGCGTCAAGCACGGTGTGGCGATTCATTCGGTGCGGGCGATGTTGCCCGACGAGATGGCCGTCGTCGTCAAGGTCGCAGCCGAACGCACTTTGCCGTTGCATGTTCACCTTTCGGAGCAGGTTGCCGAAAACGAGCGGTGCATGGCGAAGTACGGCCGCACGCCGACGCGGGTGCTTGCCGACGCAGGGGTATTGCGCCCCGGTTCCGTTGCGGTGCACGCCACCCATCTGACGGACCACGATTCGGCGCTGCTCGCGGCGTCGACCACCGGCGTCTGCCTCTGCCCGACAACCGAACGCGATCTCGCCGACGGCATTGGCCCGGCCGGCGATTTCGCAGCACGCGGTATTGCCATCTCGCTCGGCTCCGACAGCCATGCCGTGGTCGATCTGTTAGAGGAAGCCCGCGGCGTCGAACTCGACGAGCGGCTGGCAACGCATCGCCGCGGCCGCTTCACGGCGGCCGCATTGTTGGATGCCGCAACAGTGAACGGGCATCGCGCACTCGGTTGGCCCGACGCAGGCGAACTCGCCCCAGGAAAGCGCGCCGACCTGGTCGCGCTCGACCTGCAATCGCCGCGCACGGCGGGTTGCGGCGCGACAGCCGAGGCAATCGTTTTTGCGGCTGCTGCGGCAGATATCACCGATGTGGTCGTCGACGGCCGGCAGATCGTGCGCGACCGAACCCATGTCGGCATTCCCGCGATCGGCCGCGCGCTCGACGACGCAATAGCGGCGCTTCAACGATGAGCACGCTTGTCACAGGCATCGCGATGCTCATCACCAACGACGCCACGCACGGCGACGGTGACGGCAGCCCGCTCGGTGTCATCACCGACGCCGCGATGTTGATCGAAGCCGATGCAGTCGCCTGGGTCGGAAAACGCGACAAGAGTCCGGACGGCGACGAGCGGTTCGACCTCGATGGCCGCACGGTAGTTCCAGGCTTCGTCGACGCTCACACGCATCTGATCTTCGCCGGCGACCGCGCCGCTGAGTTCGAGGCACGGATGGCAGGAAATCCTTACAACGCAGGCGGAATCGCCTCGACGGTTGCCGCAACAAGAGCCGCGTCAGACTCGCAGCTGCGCGAGCGGCTGCGCCAGCTGCTGGGCGAGATGACGGCACAAGGCATCACTACTGCCGAGGTGAAGAGCGGGTACGGGCTGACGATTGTCGACGAAGCGCGAAGCGTCTCGCTCGCCCGAGAAGTGACGGCTGAATCGACGTTTCTCGGCGCGCATGTCGTGCCGCCTGAATACGCCGACCATCGTGACGACTACGTCGACCTCGTGTGCGCCGACATGCTGCCGGCGTGCGCACCAAACGCACGGTGGATCGACGTGTTCTGTGACCGGGGTGCCTTCGATCTCGACGAAACCCGCGAGATCCTGCGGTCCGGAATCGCGGCCGGCCTGATGGCGCGGTTGCACGCACACCAGCTCGAACGCACCGGCGCGATCCGGCTCGGCGTCGAGTTGGGTGCGGCTTCGGTCGATCACTGCAATCACGTCGACGACACGGACCTCGACGCCCTCGCGTCGTCCGACACGGTGGCGACCGTGCTGCCTGCAGCCGACTTCTCGGCGCGTTGCAGCTACGCCGACGCGCGCCGGATGCTCGACGCGGGGGTGACCGTGGCGATAGCGACCGACTGTAATCCCGGCACGTCGTTCACCACCAGCATGCCGTTCTGTGTGGCCCTAGCCGTGCGCGAGATGCGGCTCACACCCGCCGAGGCGTTGTGGGCGGCGACTGCCGGCGGCGCGCGATCGTTGCGGCGCGACGACGTCGGGGTGCTGCGACCGGGTGCTAGAGCTGACCTCGCCGTCCTCGACGCGCCGTCCTACGTGCATCTGGCGTATCGGCCGGGGGTGCCACTCGTGAGCCAGACCTGGCGAGGGGGCAGGCCGATCTATTCAACGACGACGGTTCGCTAACGATCTGGCAAGCATCCGGCGAATTCTCGGTGATTCGTGCGAGTGGAACGGCTCCTAGGGGGAAGCATGGGCGCATGCGCTCGTCGATGGCTTTGGCAACGCGGCCAACACGCCTAGGGCCCCCCGACAGGGGGGCTCTCGTCACGTGAGCGAAGACGTCCTCCCCGCCTTGCATCGCGCGCCCTCAGCAGAAGCACGCGAGGCTGCGCACCGCCACCACGAACTCGAAGTGCACGTCGACCGCGTTGGCGGAATCCTGGTGATCTCGCCGGTCGGTGAGATCGACATCGTCACCGGCGGGCTATTTCTCGAAGCGTTGATCGCCGCCATCAGCACGGGCGAGTCGCGGCTGATCGTCGATCTCAACCAAGTGCCGTTCATGGACTCAACCGGCCTGACGATCTTTCTCAGTGCCGAGCGCGCGCTGCGCAGCATCGAAGGTCAGTTGCGGCTGGTCGCGCGTCCCGAGATCGCCGAAGTCTTCCAACTCGCCTGGATGGACAAGTTCTTTCCCGTGCACGCCGACATCGCCGAGGCCGTCGCCCACTTCACCTCTGCCTGACTGGCCTTCGAGATTCTCTTGGACGACGCGCAAGGCGTGCACGACGCGCGAGGCTACGTGTGCGCGTCGACGAGCAGCGCCGCGGACGACGTGGCCGCCTTCGCCGACAGGGGTCGGCCGTAGCGTTCGGCAATGTCGCCGAGTCGGGTGATCGTCGCTTGCCAACCGAGATTTCGCAGCCATTCGTCCGGGCGGCCGTCGACGCCTGATCGAAATAGTTCGACCTGCGCCGCGCGGTCCGAACTGGTGAGTGTGGTGCCGAGCCGGCCGCCGATCGACGCGAGCTTGGCGACGAACACATCGCGCGCGCCGGGATCGAGGTAGACGAGCAAGCCCTCGGCGATCCAGCAGGTCGGTTCGCCCGAGTTCCAACCCTGTTCGGCGAGCAAGGCGGGCCAGTCATCGTCGATCACGTCGGCCACCACGCTGCGACGCTCGCACCTCGCCACCAGTCCCAGCTCGCTGGTCAACCGATGCTTGAGTTCGAGCACCGAAGCTCGGTCGAGCTCGAAGACCGTGCTGCCGGAGGGCCATGCCAGCCGGAACGCGCGCGCGTCGAGGCCGGCGCCGAGGAGCACCACCTGCCGGATGCCCTGGGCCGTCACTGCGTCGGTCACCAGTTCGTCGAAAAACCGGGTTCGAAGTGCGACCCAAAAGACCAGCCCCGGACGTGCGGTCATCTCGCGGGCGGGTTCGGCGATCCGCGCGACGTGCTCAGCCAGCGGGTCGACAAACCATGGCGTCGGACGGCGACCCTCCTCGGCCCGGCAGACCGCCACGGTGACCGCGGTCGCACCGACTGCGGCGAGCCTTTCCTCGTCGTCCACACCGACAGGCTATTGCGGGTATGGTCCGGCGCAAGGAGGCGGCGTGTTCGAGTACGGCAAGGACGGCCCCCGGGTGGTGCTGGTCTGTGTCGACGGTTCGGCCACGTCGTTTCGTGCGGGTGCGTACGGCGCCGGCCTTGCTCGCAGGCAAGGCGCGAAGTTGGTGCTGCTGTACGTGACGCCCGCGCCGTCCGGCTTGGTGAGTCTCACTCCGGCGTCGGCGCTTGGCATCGAGGAAGCCCACGACCAGATCGAGGCCGACCTTCGCAAGCAGGCTGCAGAGCGTGCGGCGGAGCTCGGCATCGACTACGAGATCTTGCGCAAGCGCGGAGACCCGTATCGCGAAATCATTGCTGCTGCTGAGAAAATGCACGCCGATGCGATCGTCGTCGGCGCTTCGTCGGCTCTCGGGCATCGGTTCGTCGGCTCGCTCGCCGTGCATCTGGTACGCGCCGGCGGTTGGCCGATCACCGTCGTCCCCTGAATCGTCAGGGTTCGGTGCGAGCCATTCGATACGCACCGGCAACGAGGGTCACTGCGACATATCCGGCGAGTACGGCGAGCCCGACCCATGGCGTGAACAGGTTTGGGTCGGAGTGCGTCGACATCGCGGCGGTGCCGATCTGCGAAGGCAGCCAACGCTCGACGCGATGCACGACGTCGGCCGGCAGGATCTGCACGATCACGGGAGCCACGACGAGAATCGAGGCCATCCAGGTGATAGCCGAGGCCGAACTGCGCATCAATGCGCCGAGCGCAATTCCCCAGACACAAAGCAAAACTAGGTAGAGCACGCCACCGGCCAAGGCGGCCGGCAGTCGCGACGCCGACCACGCGACCCCGAGCCCTTGGGTGCCGAGCAGTGCCTGGCCGACCGCGAATGCCGCGGTGCAGGCGCAGATTCCGGCGACGCTCGCCACCGTGGCATGCGTCACCAGCTTGGCGGCCAGAACCCGCAGTCTTTTAGGCTGCGCAAGGAACGTCACGGAGATCATGCCGGTCGAGTATTCGCGGGTCATGCACAAGACCCCGAAGGCGGCGATGGCCAAAACGGCAGCATTGACTCCCTGCAGAGAGATGCCGATCGAGTCGAACGTGTGGCGGTCGGCAGCAGTCATGTGTTTTGCGCTCGACGCCATCGCTGCCGACACGATTGCGCTCACCGACACGGCAAGCCCGATCGACAGCACGACCGTGCGTGACGTCTTGTGAAACGGCCTAAGCTTTTCCCATTCCATCGCGAGCGAGTTTGTCATGCGTCAGGCTCCTCGCTGCATCGGGACGTATTCGCAGACGTCTGCCGTCAGTTGCATGAAGGCTTCTTCGAGCGAAGCGCGCTGCGGTGCTAGCTCATACAAGACCGCGCCGATGCGCGCGGCGATCGAGCCGACCTGCTCGATGCTGACGCCGACAATGTCGAGAGCGTCGTCGACCCGCCACAACGATGCGCCTTCGACCGCGAGCGCGCGCGACAACTCGTCGAGTTGCGGGCTCCGCACCCGCACCGAACTGTCGGCACGTTCGGTGAAGTCGGCCACACTCTCGGCGGCGATCAAACGGCCCTGACCGATCACGACGAGCTCGGTGGCGGTCAGCGCCATTTCGCTCATCAGGTGACTCGACACAAAGATCGTGCGGCCTTGCGCCGCGAGGTCTTGCATGAACGTGCGAATCCAACGAATGCCTTCGGGATCGAGTCCGTTGATCGGTTCGTCGAACAACAACACCGGCGGATCACCGATCAGCGCCGCGGCAATACCCAAGCGTTGCTTCATGCCGAGCGAGAAGCCACCTACTCGTCGTCCGCCCGCACTGTCGAGTCCGACCATGCCGAGCACCTGCGAGGCTCGTTTGCGGCTGATGCCGTTCGCTGCGGCCAGCCAGCGTAGATGCTCGATGGCCGTGCGATTCGGCGCGACCGCACCGGCGTTGATCAGGGCGCCGATCTCGCAAAGCGGACGACGAAGCTCGTTGTAGCGGTGGCCGTTGATCGTGGCCGAGCCTGCATCGGGATCGGTGAGGCCGAGGATCATGCGAGCGGTGGTGGTTTTGCCGCTGCCGTTCGGCCCGAGAAAACCTGTTACTGCGCCGGGATCGACGCGAAAGGTCAGCTGGTTAACGACTGTCCTTGGTCCGTAGCGCTTTGTGAGCTCGCGGACTTCGATCATGGGCGACCCGTCTTTTGCTGACCCGACCGCTGCTTGATCGAGCGGAACTTCATTTCTCGGAGCTTCGGCAGATCGGCGTTCGAACTGAAAGCGCGCTGTCGAGGCATGCGCCGTGGCGCCAGTCGGGCGTTCAACGTGTGGCGGGTGCCGGAATGTTCCTGCGCTAGCGGGGTTGATCACGTTGTCGCCGCCGATCAGTGCGCGTCGCACAGGTGTCATCAGCGGTGTCAGCGGGCAGCGACCGAGGCGTGGCCGGGTAGGCGCGCAGACCGAGTCGATGTGAACGACCAAGTCGATCTGAACAGGAGCACAACATGCAGTATCGCGAACTGGGCCGGGGATCCGACGCCGTGCAGGTCAGCGCAATCGGGCTCGGTGAGATGCCGCTGTCGCTACGTGGCAGGCCCGACGAAGCGCAGGCGATTCGCACGATCCACGCGTCGCTCGACAACGGCGTCACGTTGATCGACACGGCTGACGCCTACTGCGAAGACTCCCGCGACACCGGCCACGGCGAGCGCCTCGTCGCAAAAGCGCTCGCGACCTACGGTGGCGACACCAGCGAGATCATGGTCGCCACGAAGGGCGGCCACGTGCGCACTCGTGACGGCAGCTGGGATGTCGATGGCCGGTCCGAACACATCAGACAAGCGGCGGATGCGTCACTGAAGGCACTAGGCGTCGACGTGATCGGCCTTTACCAGTTTCACCGGCCAGATCCCAAGGTGCCCTATGCCGACAGTGTCGGTGCGATCAAGGAGTTGCTCGACGCCGGAAAGATCAGGCTCGCAGGCATTTCGAATGCGACCGTCGAGCAGATCGAGCTCGCTGATCGAATTTTCGATGGACGGTTGGCCGCAGTGCAGAACCAATTCTCGCCGAAGTTCCGCAGTTCCGAGGGCGAACTCGACTACACCCGCGAGCACGGCATCGCGTTCTTGCCATGGAGTCCGCTTGGCGGTATCGGCCGGGCCGACGAGATCGAGAAAGCCTTTCCGGCATTCGCCAAGATCGCTCGCGAACGCAGCATCAGCCCGCAGCAGGTGACCCTTGCGTGGATGCTAGCCAAGGGCGCGAACGTGATCCCGATCCCCGGGTCGAGCCGCCCCGAGACGGCAGCTGCTTCGGCAGCTGCGGCCGAGATCGAATTGTCGGACGCCGAGATCGCGGCGCTGGACGCGTCATGAGCCGGACGGCGACCGCGGCTCGGTTGATCGAGCACGGCAAGCCGATCGAGGTGCAGCCGCTCGAACTGCCCGAGCCGTCGGACGACGAGGCCGTTGTCGTGTTGCGCTTCGCGGGCCTCAATCCGGTGGATCGCTACGCGATCGAGGGAAAGGTCGCCGCCGAAGGCCCGCTGCCCCGGACCATCGGCGGTGAGGCGTCCGGCCTCGTCGACGGTCGGCCGGTCGTCGTCGCCGGGGCCGGCCTCGGCGCGACCCGCGACGGGGTGTTCGCGACCGCCGCCGTCGTGCCGAAGAGCACGATCTTCGAGTTGCCCGACGGCGTCGCGCTCGATGAAGCCGCGGCGCTCGGCGTTGTCGGTCTCACGGCCTGGCGCGTGGTCGAACTCGCCGAGGTCGGCGCGAGCGACCGGGTGCTCGTGCTCGGCGGGGCCGGGGGAGTCGGCCAGTCGTTGATCTCGTACGCCGCGTCGAAAGGCGCCACCGTTTGGGGCCAGACCGGCAGTGAGAGCAAGGCCGCCGCGATCACCGAATTCGGTGCCGAGCGCGCGGTGATCGCCGGCGCCGACGAGCTTTACGAAGCGGTACGCGAATTCGCCCCGACCGTGGTGTTCGATCCGCTCGGTGGCAGCTTCACGTCGTCCGCCCTGCTCGCGATCGCGCCGAGAGGGCAGCTGGTGCTTTTCGGTACGAGCTCGGCCGACGAGGCGAAGATCCAGCTGAAGCCGTTGTACCGCGGCCAGATTCAGCTGCGCACCTATGCGGGAATCATCGCGACCCCAGAGGAACGTGCCGAAGGTCTGCGCCACTCGATCGGCGAGTTCGCTGCAGGTCGCCTGCGGATCCGGGTCGGACGGCGGGTAGCGCTCGACTCGGTGAACGAGGCCTTCGAGGCAATGGCCGACCGATCGGTGGTCGGCAAGGTGGTTCTCGACCTGCGGTGAGTCGCGTCTTGGGATAGTGGACCGTGCCTCATCTGATGTTGACCTGGCAGGCGGCGGCGGCGATCGCTGCGGCGCTGCTGCTGGTCGGGCTCGCGACGCTGCGGTTCGCCCATCATGCCAAGGCAATCGCGGTCGCGCCCTTCATGCGTGAGGCCGGCGTGGTGCTGGCGCTGTACGCGCTCTGGCAGTACGCGGGCGGCTTGTCGCTTGGCCATACCGGCAATGCGGTGGCACGCGGTGCGCGGGTCTGGCAGATCGAACGAGACTGGCATCTGCCCAGCGAGGCGTGGGTGCAGCGAGGCATCGTGCATCACTCGCTGCTCGTGCAGGCCTGCAACATCTACTACGCCACCATGCATTTCGGCATGCTCATCGCGATGCTGTTCTGGTTGTACGCCCGCCATCGCGAGGCTTACGCGCGAGTGCGCACAACGATCATTGTCGCCACGACGGCCTGCCTGCTCGTCGGTCTGATGCCCGTTGCACCGCCGCGGCTCATCCATGTCGGCATGGTCGATACCGCCGTTGCCTATGGCCAATCCGTCTATTCAGTAGGCGCGATCGGCATGGACCAATACGCAGCGATGCCGTCGGTGCATGTCGCCTGGGCGGCTCTCGTCGCGGTGGCCGTGATCACCGCAGGTCGCAGCAAATGGCGCTGGCTGATTTTGCTGCACTTCGCCGCGACCGTATACGTCGTAGTGGTGACCGCCAACCACTTCTGGGCCGATGGCATCGTCGCGGTTGCTTTGCTCGGGCTTTCCCTTGCGCTGCAAGCGGTTTGCGCTACCGTGGGCCGCCGAACGGCGGTGCTAAGGCAGCTACGGGTGGCCAACGGGCCCGCGACCGTCGTCCTCGATGAGAGTGACGACATCAGCGCGCGCTGACTCAGCTGAGCTCGGTTGGTTTGCCGAACAACCAGCCCTGGCCGTGCGAGCAGCCGAGCGAGATGAGCAGGTCGCGCTGGGCGGCGGTCTCTACACCCTCGGCAACCACCTCGGTGCCCAGCGCGGCTGCGAGTTGGACCACGCTGGTGACGATCGCAGTATCCCCGCCGTCACTGCCTAGTCCGGCGACGAACGATCGATCGATCTTCACGATGTCGACCGGCAACTGCTTGAAGTGTTTGAGGGTTGCGTACCCGGTACCGAAATCGTCGATGGCAATGCGTACGCCACGAGCGCTGAGTTGGCGCAGCAGGGCGGCCGCTGATTGCCAGTCGTCGAGCACCGCAGTCTCGGTGACTTCGAGCACCAACCGATGCGGCGGCAACCCCGAGTGGTCGAGCGCCTGCACGACGTCGTCGACGAACGTCGGCAGCGAAAGCTGGCGGGACGACACGTTTACCGAGATCGACGATCCGGTTGACTGCACGGCGTCAAGGCAGGCTTGCGACAAGACCCAGCGCCCGATCGCGACAATCTGTCCGCTCGCTTCTGCGATCGGAACGAAATCGTCAGGCCTGACAACCCCGAGTTTCGGATGATGCCAGCGCAGCAACGCCTCATGGGCAATCACGCGCGATGTCGCGAGTTCGACGATGGGCTGGTAGGCGAGCCGCAGGTCGCGGGTGAAATCGAGTTCGCGAAGCCCACCTTGCAGCCGGCGACGGAACCGCATGCGGCCGAGGAGTTCTGGGTCGCCGCTCGAACGCCCGCGCAGGTCGCGAGTTTGGCCGGTGACGTCGGAAAAGCTCGCGACGATGCCTCTCACCTGCGGATCGTCGAGCGCGTTCGTGAGCGCACTCTCGACCCAGATGGCCGAGCCGCCTCGCGTGAGCGCCTTGACGACCGTGGGCGGATGCGGCCCAGGCGCCTTCATCGCGCGCGTCAATGCCGCAGCGGCGTGCGCCTTGTCGTCCGGATGCACGAAATCGAGCGGCGAGCGTCCAAGCAGTTGAGCCGGTGCCCAGCCACTCGACAGCGTGCTCGTATTGGCGACCTCTTTGATCAACGCGTCTTCATCGATCACGAGTGCGACCGTGCGCGCCGTGGCGATCGCCGTTTGCAACGTCTTCACCCGCGCCCGCAACGTGACCAGTTCGGCCGCGGGATCGGGCCGATGTTCGTCAAGTTGGCGGACGACGACAAGCACCACCGTCGACGCAGCGCGTGGCCGGATCGGACCTACTTCGAGCGATACCGGGGCGCGGCTGTGATCGGGCCGAACCGCAGTGGTGGTCAGCATCGTCATGACCGGAGCGTCAGCGGGCGCCGGTGGTGTGAACGCAGCGAGCTCGCCCGAGCAATGACCGAGGTTGCGCAACCATTGACGGGCCTTGGGATCGTTCCCAGGTGCAAGGTAAACGGCAGGCATGCCGATCATGCGGCGAGCGCTCAAGCCGTAAATTTGCTCCGCTCGCTGGTCCCACCGTGAGATGCGCCCATCGGGGCTGACTCCGATGACGGCAGGTGCCGCCAGCGCCGAGGCAGCTGGAACGGCCCGCCCAGGTGGAACGGCCGGTGCAGCTAACGGGGAGCCGATTCGCTGGCTGTCTTGGGCGTCACACTCGACCACGGCCGTCTCTTTCAGAGATATGTTTCGGCGGGTCTCAATGGGTGACCCGTTCTGATGGCGGTCTCGATCGTCGCGATGCGCATGCCTTGACACTTCTAGACGCCAAGGACGGAAGCATACGCTTGATCTGGTAACTGTCAAAACGTATGCTTGCGGGGTTCAGCCCACCGCTTTCGCTTGAGGAGCTGTCGTCTTGGCCAGACCCCGCAGTGTTGATCGGGCTGATACCGACCTCGACGGTGACGGCGGCGTGCCGCCCGCCGCCGCGACAAAGGTCGACCGACGGGTGCGGCGCAGCATCGCGGCACTTCAGAAGGCCCTGATCGAGCTGGCTCTCGAAAAGGGATATCAGGCGACGACAATCGAAGACATTACGAATCGCGCGGACGTCGCGAGGGCAACCTTCTATGCGCACTATTCCGACAAGCAGGCACTGCTGACGTCGATCGCGATCGATCTCACTGAAGACATGACACGCCAATTTGCACCTCTCGCACCGGTATCGGCGACGTGGAACGGCGCTGTCTCGCTGGCAATGTTCAAGCATGCTGCCGCCAACCGCGACGTGTACCGCTTCGTGTTCTCCGGAGCAGGAGATCCACCTGCCTTCCAGGCGTTCGTCGATTCGCTCGCCGAATCGACCCGGCGAGTCTTTGTCAGCCGCCTGCAGCGGACACGCGGGGAGCAGACGCGCGTGCAGCCCCGGCAGCCGGTCGAATTCCTGGCCCGCATGTGGATCGGTGAGCAGGTCGCCCTGCTGAGCTGGTGGCTGCATGACGACCCGCCTTATACGGCCGAGCAGATGGCCTTGATGCGCACGCGCTACCAGATCTACGGCGCCGAATGGGCTCACGGGATGGAGCCGGGCGAGTGGGTCTTCGACGAGTCGCTGTTCGGGCCAGCGGACGACGTGCACACCACGCGAGCCGGAGCCCTGAGCAAGCGCGGTACGCCAGCAACGCGACGATCGGCCGCGAAACCCTAGCGGCCTCGACCACCCGTTCTCGTCAACCTCCGGTTGACGAACTCTGCTTGTTGTTCTCGTCAACCTCCGGTTGACGA
>JBOGEK010000363.1:0-2542 GCA_050743645.1 Acidothermaceae bacterium | reverse complement strand
GCGGTGCACCGTCGCCCATCGATGGTGCCGGTTCGTCGGCAGCCGATGATGACGTCGTCGACGAGTATGACGAACTCGATGACGACGATGAACTCGACGATTCCGACGACGCTGACGACGATTTCGGCGGCAACCTCGGCGGTTACGGAGCCGGTCGCCGTTAGTTAGCGGTGGCCGCCCAGCAACTAGCCCGCCCAGCAACTAGCGGTGGCCGCCCAGCAACTCGGTGCGGCCCGTGCCCACACTCGCCTCTCCTGCCACCCAGGCGTCGACCCCGCGCGCGGCAAGAATCTCAAGCGCGCGATCGGCGTCCGAGCTTGCGACCAGTGCCACCATGCCGACGCCCATGTTCAACGTGCGCTCGAGTTCTCGCTGGTCGACGCCGCCGAGCTTGCCAACCAACCCGAAGATCGGCGCCGGCGCCCAGGTCGAGCGATCGATCTCGACGTCGACATCGCCCGGCAGCACCCGGTCGAGGTTCGCCGCCAGCCCGCCACCGGTGACATGGGAAAAGCCGCGCACGTCGACGTCGCTTGCGTTTAACAGTGCCAGACAGTCGAGGCTGTAGACGTGCGTGGGCACGAGCAGCTCTTCGCCGAGCGTGCAGCCGAGTTCGTCGACGTGCCGGTCGAGTTTCCAGCCGGCCATCGTGAACAACACGTGGCGCACCAACGAGTAGCCGTTCGAGTGCAGGCCGGACGACGCCATGGCGATCACGACGTCGCCCGCGCGCACCCGATGAGCGCCCAGGACGGCGTCCTCTTCAACCACACCGGTGCCGGCGCCGGCGACGTCGTACTCGTCGGGCCGCAACAATCCCGGGTGTTCGGCCGTTTCGCCTCCGACCAGCGCACAACCTGCTTGCCGGCAACCCTCTGCGATGCCTGCGACGATCGCTGCGATGCGATCGGGCACAACCTTGCCGCACGCGATGTAGTCGGTCATGAACAGTGGCTCGGCGCCACAGACCACGAGGTCGTCGACCACCATGCCAACCAGGTCGATGCCGATGGTGTCGTGCTTGTCGAGGGCCTGCGCGATCGCGACTTTGGTTCCGACGCCGTCGGTCGACGTCGCGAGCAGTGGACGGCGGTAACGCGCGGTATCGAGGCGGAACAGTCCGGCGAAGCCACCGAGCCCGCCGACGACCTCGGGCCGGGTGGCGCGACCCACCGACGCTTTCATCAGCTCGACCGCACGATCACCGGCGTCGATGTCGACGCCTGCGGCCGCATAGGTGGCTTTGGGCTGTACCGCACCCGTGTCAGACGCCGAAAATGACGCGGATGTGCGACCCGCAGCGCCGAACATTTCGGTCATGGGCGGTCGAGCGCGTCGGCGCCGCCGGCCGATGGCACGGTCGCGATGAGCGACTGCAACGGCGTGACGTCGCCCAGCTGCCGGCCCATGAGGTGCGCGTCGGGTACCTCGGTCGGGTATTCGCCGTCGAAACAGGCCCGGCACAAGGAATTCTTCGGGCGCCCGGTCGCCTCGACGAGGCCGTCGAGTGAGACGTAGGCCAGCGAGTCGGCGCCGAGCGACGTGCGGATCTCTTCGACAGACAAACCGTTCGCGATCAACTCGGCCCTTGTGGCGAAGTCGATTCCGTAGAAGCACGGCCACTTCACCGGCGGCGAGCTGATTCGCACGTGAACCTCGGTGGCGCCGGCCTCGCGCAACATGCGCACGACCGCGCGTTGGGTGTTGCCGCGCACGATCGAATCGTCTACGACGACGAGGCGCTTCCCGCGAATAACGTCACGCAGCGGGTTCAGCTTCAGCCGAATTCCCAGCTGGCGCAGGGTTTGCGAGGGTTGGATGAACGTGCGGCCGACATAGGCATTCTTCACAAGCCCTGCGGCGTAAGGGATTCCGGACTCCTCGGCGTAACCGATGGCTGCTGGTGTTCCGGAATCGGGCGTTGGCATCACGAGATCGGCCTCGGCAGGGGCTTCGCGCGCCAGCCGTCGTCCGACCGCGACACGAGTGGCGTGCACGCTGCGACCGTCGAGGTTGGAGTCGGGGCGGGCGAGATAGACGAACTCGAAGCTGCAGAATCGGGGCTTCGGCTCGGCGAACCGGCTCGACCGCGGGCCGTTCTCGTCGATGACGAGCAACTCGCCCGGCTCGATCTCACGAACGTAAGACGCGCCCACGATGTCGAGCGCCGCCGTCTCGCTGGCAACGACCCAGCCGCGTTCGAGCTTGCCGAGCGCAAGCGGCCGAACGCCGTAGCGATCACGCGCGGCATATAGCGTCGTTTCGTCCATGAACACGAAGCTGAACGCGCCCTCGACGTGCTTGAAAACCTCAAGCGCCGCACCCTCGAGAGTGCGATCGGGATGGCTCGCCAGCAATGAGGTGACGAGATCGGTGTCGGACGTCGACCGAAGCGGCCGATGCGCGAACTCGATCTCACCGCTCTCGGCTTGGGCCTTCTCGACCAGCATTGCGAGATCGCCGGTGTTGGTCAGATTTCCGTTATGGGCGAGGGCAATACTGCCGACTGCGGTCGACCGGAAGGTGGGCTGCGCGTTCTCCC
>JBOGEK010000362.1:0-13221 GCA_050743645.1 Acidothermaceae bacterium | reverse complement strand
GAGGTTGGTCCCTCAGTCGGACTGCACATCAGTCGGACGGCACATCAGTCGGACGGCACCTCAGTTCGGACGGCACATCAGTCGGACGGCGGAGAGTGACGGGGTGGCCCGAGTTTGCATGGGGATAACGCTTGCCAACCCCTGCACGCCCTGTCATTCCCGGGCGCCGGTCTCACCATTGGCTACCCCGGGGGACGCCCCCAAAATGGGGCGTGGTGACCGATAACATCCCGAAGTCAAAGCCGCGCTCGTTACGCAGTGTGACGATAGGCCTCCTTGGGAGTCGCAGTCAACCGCTTCGGCCTAATCACACAGCGTGTCGAAAAACCGCTGGGTGGGCGAGCGACCGCAGCCCGGCCGTACCCAGCTGCTACCCTCAGACCTGCTCGACATCCTTTAAGGCCCGTCCAGTGAGGCGGGGAAGGAGGTTCAAGCCCATGACTGCTGCGCCAACGAGCCCGCAGCCCACCAGCTCGCCACTCGCGCGCCCCTCGGCACTGAGCGCGCTGCCTGGTCGCGAGGTACTCGACGCGTCCGACGTCACTCGCGCACTCACGCGCATCGCGCACGAAATTCTCGAGAGAACAAAAGGCGGCGCCGACGTCGTCCTGCTCGGCATCCCGACCCGCGGCGTCGGCCTGGCCCGCCGGTTGGCGGCGCGGATGACCGAGGTCGAAGACCGCGAGGTCAAAGCCGGCTCACTCGACATCACGATGTACCGCGATGACCTGCGCTTGCGGCCGGCCCGCGCACTGGCCCGCACCGAGGTGCCGGGCGGTGACGTCGACGGCAAGCTCGTTGTGCTCGTCGACGACGTGCTGTTCTCCGGCCGCACGATTCGGGCCGCACTCGACGCACTCGGCGAGCTCGGCCGCCCGCGCGCCGTCCAGCTTGCGGTTCTCGTCGACCGAGGGCATCGCGAGCTGCCGATCAAGGCCGACTACGTCGGCAAGAACCTGCCCACTTCGCGCCACGAACAGGTGACCGTGCTGATCGAAGAACTCGACGGCCGCGACGCGGTGCTGCTGGGTAGCGCTGGCGACGAGGTGGCAGCCCGATGACTCGCCACCTACTCTCGGCCGCCGACTTGAGCCGCGACGACGCCACGCTGATCCTCGACACCGCAGCCGAGTTGGCTCGCCTCGCCGACCGACCGGTCAAGAAGCTGCCGACGCTTCGTGGCCGCACCATCGTCAATCTGTTCTACGAAGACTCGACCCGTACCCGCACGTCGTTCGAGGCGGCGGCCAAGCGGCTGTCGGCCGACGTCATCAACTTCTCGGCGAAGGGCTCGAGTGTTTCCAAAGGCGAAAGCCTGAAAGACACTGCGCTCACCCTCGAAGCGATGGGCGCCGACGGTGTGGTGATCCGGCATGAAGCCAGCGGCGCGCCGCACCGGCTCGCCAACTGGATCAGGGGCAGCGTCGTCAACGCCGGAGACGGCACCCACGAGCACCCCACCCAGGCGCTGCTCGACGCCTTCACGATGCGCCGCCATCTCGGCATTCTCGACGGACGGCGGATCACGATTGTCGGCGATGTGTTGCACAGCCGGGTCGCCCGGTCGAACGTGCTGCTGCTCAGCACTCTCGGCGCCGACGTCACTTTGGTCGCCCCGCCCACGTTGCTGCCGGTCGGTGTCGACGGGTGGCCGTGCGCCTACTCTTACGATCTCGATGCCGTGTTGCCGAAGACCGACGTCGTGATGATGCTTCGGGTGCAGCGCGAACGCATGAAGTCGTCGTTTTTCCCGAATGCGCGCGAGTACAGCCGCCGCTACGGTCTCGACGCTACCCGCATGGCGACGCTGCCGGAGCAGGCAATCGTGATGCACCCGGGCCCAATGAACCGCGGCATGGAGATTGCCGCCGAAGTCGCCGACTCCGCTCGCTCGGTCATCGTCGAACAGGTCGCCAACGGGGTCAGCGTGCGCATGGCGGTGCTGTACCTGCTCCTCGGCGGTAGCGAGTCGGCGATCGGTCGAAATGGATCGGGCGTGTCGGCAGCCGAACTCGTTGCCCGTGCCGACGAACCGGCGGTCGCCGCGCTCACGTCGTCCGAGACCGAAGCGCGCCCTCCCGACAACGGCTTGCGGCGTCGTCGCACTGACGTCGGCCTAGAGCAACTCCCGCAGTTCGTCGAAGCCCCTGCGTTCCAGAGCCAGGAGGTGTCGTGAGCGGCTGGTTGGTCAAGGGGGCGCAGGTTCTCGGGGGCGAACCGACCGACATCCTGCTCGAAGACGGCGCGATCCGCGAGATGGGTACAAACATTTCCTCGGACGGCGCGAAAGTCATCGATGCCGATGGTCTGATCGCGTTGCCGGGTTTCGTCGATCTCCACACGCACCTTCGCGAGCCCGGTCGAGAAGACGCCGAGACCGTCGAGACGGGTACCCGCGCGGCTGCGCTCGGCGGCTTCACTGCGGTACATGCCATGGCCAATACCGATCCCGTGGCCGACTCCGCCGGTGTCGTCGAACAGGTCTGGTTGGCCGGCCGCGAAGCAGGCCACTGCGACGTCCATCCGGTTGGCGCGGTCAGTGTCGGCTTGCAGGGTGTGCAGCTGGCCGAACTCGGCGCGATGGCCGATTCACACGCCCGGGTAAGGGTCTTCTCCGACGACGGCAAGTGCGTCTCCGATGCGCTGCTGATGCGCCGCGCCCTCGAATACGTGAAGGCTTTCGACGGCGTTATCGCCCAGCACGCGCAAGAGCCACGGCTGACCGAAGACGCCCAGATGAACGAAGGCGAGCTGTCGGGAGTGCTCGGGTTGCGCGGATGGCCCGCTGTTGCCGAAGAGGCAATCATCGCCCGCGACATCTTGCTGACCGAGCATGTCGGTTCGCGGCTACATGTCTGTCACGTCTCTACCGCCGGGTCGGTAGAACTCATCAGGTGGGCGAAGGCCAGAGCGGTCGACGTCACCGCCGAAGTCACGCCCCATCACTTGCTGCTCACCGACGAGCTCGCCGCCACCTACGACCCGATCTACAAGGTGAATCCGCCCCTTCGCAGCCGAGCCGACGTCGAGGCGGTGCGCCGGGGTCTGGCCGACGGCACGATCGACGCCGTCGCCACTGACCACGCTCCGCACGCGCTCGAAGACAAAGAAGCCGAATGGCAGAGCGCAGCTTTCGGCATGCTGGGTCTCGAATCCGCATTGTCGGTGGTCGCGCAGGCGATGGTCGAAACCGGGCTGCTCGACTGGGCCGGCGTGGCCGATCGCATGTCGGTACGACCGGCACGGATCGGCCGGCTTTCGGGGCAAGGTCTGCCAATTTCCGTCGCGGCACCGGCAAATCTGGTGCTCGTCGATCCATCAGCGCGCCGCATGGTTGATCCGTCGGCGCTGACATCGAAGTCACGCAATACGCCTTACGCCGGTCGGGAGCTGCCAGTGCGCGTCGTCCACACCTTTCTGCGGGGAACACCCACCGTGCTCGACGGGAAGACCGCATGAGCGGCTCGGTCCGCACTAGTCCGGCGGTTCTGGTGCTCGAAGACGGCCGGATTTTCCGGGGCCAGGCGTACGGCGCGGTCGGTGAGACCTTCGGCGAGGCTGTCTTTTCCACCGGCATGACTGGCTATCAAGAGACCCTCACTGACCCGAGTTACCACAAGCAGGTCGTGGTCATGACCGCACCGCATGTCGGCAACACAGGGGTCAATGACGAAGACCCAGAGTCTGCGCGCATCTGGGTCGCCGGGTACGTTGTGCGCGATCCGGCGCGGGTTCCCTCGAACTGGCGCGCGCGCCGAAGCCTCGACGACGAACTCAGTGCGCAGGGCGTCGTCGGCATCAGCGGCATCGACACCCGCGCGCTCACCCGGCACCTGCGCGAACGCGGTGCGATGCGTGTCGGTATTTCGAGCATCGACGCCGACGCCGATGCGTTGCTGCGCAAGGTTCGCGAGTCCGCGCCGATGACGGGCGCCGACCTCGCGGGTGAAGTGTCGACGCCGCAGCCTTACGTCGTGCCTGCGATCGGCGAGAAGCGTTTCACGGTGGCTGCACTCGACCTCGGCGTCAAGGGCATGACGCCGCATCGACTGGCCGAACGCGGTATCGAGGTGCACGTACTTCCTGCGTCGTCCGGCATCGACGACGTGCTGGCGATCTCGGCCGACGGGGTTTTCTTCTCCAACGGGCCTGGCGATCCGGCGGCGACAACCAGTCCGGTCGACCTGCTTCGTGCGGTGCTCGATCGAAAAGTGCCGTTCTTCGGCATCTGCTTCGGCAACCAGCTGCTCGGCCGCGCGCTCGGTTTCGGAACCTACAAGCTCAAGTACGGCCACCGCGGCATCAACCAACCGGTGGTCGACCGCGCGACCGGGAAGGTCGAGATCACTGCGCACAACCATGGGTTTGCGGTTGACGCGCCCGTCGACGCCGAATCGGCGACACCGTTCGGGCGGGCTCGGGTAAGTCACGTCTGCCTGAACGACGGCGTGGTCGAAGGGCTCGAATGCCTTGATATACCGGCGTTCTCGGTGCAGTACCACCCCGAAGCCGCTGCCGGACCACACGATGCCGCGTACCTGTTCGATCGGTTCGCGGATCTCATGGAAGGGGGCCGCTGATGCCGAAGCGTGCAGATTTGAAATCGGTGTTGGTCATCGGTTCGGGGCCGATCGTGATCGGACAGGCCTGCGAATTCGACTATTCAGGCACCCAAGCCTGCCGCGTGCTGCGGGCCGAAGGATTGCGAGTTTCGTTGGTGAACTCGAATCCGGCGACCATCATGACCGACCCCGAGTTCGCTGACGCCACCTACGTCGAACCCATCACCGCCGAAATCGTCGAGAAAATCATCGCTAAGGAGCGCCCCGACGCGTTGCTGGCAACACTCGGCGGTCAGACCGCGTTGAACACCGCGGTCGCATTACACGAGGCCGGTGTGCTCGAGAAGTACAACGTCGAGTTGATCGGTGCCAACATCGACGCCATCCAGGCCGGTGAGAACCGGCAGAAGTTCAAAGAGATCGTGGCGAGCGTCGGGGGAGAGTCGGCGCGATCGGTCATCTGCCACACACTCGATGAATGCCTTGCCGCAACGGGCGAACTCGGCTACCCGGTCGTCGTCCGCCCGTCGTTCACGATGGGCGGCGCGGGTTCTGGCATCGCGCACAGCGAGACCGATCTGCGGCGGATCGCCGGTCTCGGTCTGCAAGCAAGCCCCACCACCGAGGTGTTGCTCGAAGAGTCCATCCTCGGCTGGAAAGAATACGAACTCGAACTGATGCGAGATCGGGCCGACAACGTCGTCGTAGTCTGTTCGATCGAAAACGTCGACCCGATGGGCGTGCACACCGGCGACTCGATCACCGTGGCTCCGGCGTTGACCCTGACCGACCGCGAATATCAGCATCTCCGAGACCTGTCGATCGCGGTGATCCGGGCCGTCGGCGTCGACACCGGGGGCTGCAACATTCAGTTCGCCGTCAATCCCGACGACGGGCGGGTCATCGTCATCGAGATGAACCCGCGAGTGTCACGGTCGTCGGCCCTGGCCAGCAAAGCCACCGGATTTCCGATCGCGAAGATTGCGGCGAAGCTCGCGCTCGGCTACACCCTTGACGAGATCCCCAACGACATCACCAGGCAGACCCCCGCAAGCTTCGAGCCGAGCATCGACTATGTCGTCGTCAAGGCGCCGCGGTTCGCCTTCGAGAAGTTCCCCGGCGCCGACGACACGCTCACGACCACGATGAAGAGCGTCGGCGAAGCGATGGCGATCGGCCGTAACTTCACCGAGGCGCTGCAAAAGGCGCTGCGGTCGCTCGAAAACCCGGCGGCATCGTTCTATTGGCACGGCGAGGTTGCAGACAAGCAGCAGCTTCTCGACGCCGCCGCACGGCCACACGACGGCCGGCTGGTAGCGGTTCAGCAGGCAATCCGCGCCGGCGCCTCGGTCGAAGAGGTCTACCGGGCCACCCGTATCGATCGATGGTTCATCGACCAGATCGCGCTCCTCGATGAGGTCGCGAACGACATCGTCGAGGCCGTGGCTCTCGACATCGAGATACTGCGGCTCGCCAAACGTCATGGTTTTTCCGACGGGCAGATCGCCGGTATTCGCGGTATCTCCGAGAGCGAGGTGCGCGCGCTGCGGCACGAGATCGGACTGCGCCCGGTCTACAAGACCGTCGACACCTGCGCGGCGGAGTTCGAAGCGAAGACGCCGTATCACTACTCCAGCTACGACGAAGAAACCGAAGTCGTGCCACGCGGCAAGCCCGCCGTCCTGATCCTCGGCTCGGGTCCCAACCGCATCGGGCAAGGCGTCGAGTTCGACTATTCATGCGTGCACGCAAGTTTTGCCCTGCGTGACGCCGGTTTCGAGACCGTCATGGTGAACTGCAATCCCGAGACTGTGTCGACCGACTACGACACCAGCGACCGCCTCTACTTCGAGCCGCTCACGCTCGAAGACGTGATCGAGGTCGTGCATGCCGAGCGGCAGGCCGGCCCGGTGCTCGGCGTCATCGTTCAGCTCGGTGGCCAGACACCATTGCGGCTGGCCCAAGCCCTCAAAGACTCCGGGGTGCCGATCGTCGGCACCACTCCCGAAGCGATTCACCTGGCCGAAGAACGTGGCGCGTTCGGGCGGGTGCTTGCGGCCGCCGACCTGCCGGCACCCAAGCACGGCACCGCGACCTCGTTCGCCGAGGCGAAAGCCATTGCCGACGAGATCGGCTATCCCGTGCTGGTACGGCCGAGCTATGTGCTCGGCGGCCGCGGCAGGGAGATCGTCTACGGCGACGACATGCTCGAGGCTTACATCGCCAAGGCCACCCAGGCCAGTCCCGAGCATCCGGTGCTCGTCGACCGTTTCCTTGACGACGCCGTCGAGATCGACGTCGACGCGCTGTTCGACGGCGAAGAGCTTTATCTCGCCGGCGTCATGGAGCACATCGAAGAAGCCGGCATTCACTCCGGCGATTCCGCGTGCGTGTTGCCGCCGATCACTCTCGGCAGCGCCGACCTTGTGCGTATTCGCGAGTCGACTCTCGCGATCGCCCAGGGCGTCGGCGTTCGCGGTTTGCTCAACGTGCAGTACGCCTTGGCGTCGAACATCCTCTACGTTCTCGAGGCCAATCCCCGGGCGAGCCGCACGGTTCCCTTCGTCTCCAAGGCCACTGATGTGCCGGTGGCGAAGGCAGCCGCGCGCATCATGGCGGGAGCCTCGATCGCCGATCTGCGGGCCGAAGGTGTGCTGCCACCGGCCGGAGACGGCGCGCAACTTCCGGTCGATGCATCGGTCGCGGTCAAGGAGGCGGTCCTGCCATTTGGCCGGTTCCACGGTGTCGACACGGTGCTCGGGCCCGAGATGAAGTCGACCGGTGAGGTCATGGGGATCGACGCCGACTTCGGTACGGCGTTCGCGAAGTCGCAAGCCGCCGCGTACGGCTCGCTACCGACGAAAGGCAAGGCTTTCGTCTCGGTCGCGAACCGTGACAAGCGTGCGGTGATCTTTCCCGTGAAGCGGCTCGCCGATCTGGGCTTCGAAATCATGGCCACCGAAGGCACCGCGCAAGTGCTGCGCCGCAACGGCGTGCGGGCTACCGTCGTCCGCAAGCACAGCGATGGTGTCGGAGCCGATGGCGAGCCGACGATCGTCCAGCGAATCATCGCCGATGAGATCGATCTCATCGTCAACACGCCGTGGGGCGTCGGGCCGCGCGTCGACGGTTACGAAATCCGCACTGCCGCAGTCATGCGTGGCGTTGCCTGCATGACCACCGTGCAGGGTCTTGCGGCGTGCGTGCAAGGTATCGAGGCGTTGATCGGCGGCGACATCACCGTGCGTTCATTGCAGGAGCATGCGCGGGTGTTGCGAGCTGACCGCGCCGCTCAACGTGCCCGCATCGCAGGCACCGAGCAGACTGGCGAGGAGTAGTCCATGCCCGCGCAGGTGAACGGTGAAGTGCTGTCGTTACGGCGGATCGGCGCCTACCACGCCATGACGGTCGTCGCTCCTGGCGTTGCCGAGGTCGCGAAGCCGGGGCAGTTCGTCACCGTCGCCGTCGGCGGTTCCGACACCAGCATGTTGATGCGCCGGGCCTTTTCGATCTACCAGGTTCACGAGCGCGGTGTCTACGGTGGCACCGTCGAATTCGTGTTCGCCGTCGCAGGTCGTGGTACTCGCTGGCTCGCGGATCGCCAGCCGCATGAGCCGATCAATATCGTCGGTCCACTTGGTAAGCCATTCTCCCTGCCACGTCAGCCCGCTACGTGTGTTCTCGTCGGCGGCGGATACGGCAGCGCGCCACTGTTCCCGCTCGCCGATGCACTGCGCGCCCGTGGCTGCCGGGTCGACTTCGTCATGGGCGCGACCCGCGAGGACCGCCTGTTCGGTGCACTCGACGCGAAGCGGATCTCGGCAACGCTGAGCGTCACCACCGACGACGGCTCTGTCGGGCTGCGCGGCCGGGTCTCCGACGCGCTGCCCGAGGTGCTTGCTGTCAGCAAGGCCGACGTCGTCTATGCCTGCGGTCCGATGGGAATGTTGCGTGCGGTCAGCAACATCTGCAGCGACGCCGGTATCCCGTGTCAGGTTGCGGTCGAAGAACTCATGGCCTGCGGCATCGGAGTCTGCATGACGTGCGTCTTGCCTGTGGTCGGCGACGACGGCCAGACCCGCATGGTGCGGTCGTGTGTCGACGGTCCGGTGTTTCACGGCGACCGCGTGCGCTTCGACGACATCGGCACGATTCCGGCCGACGCAGTTGGTGCGCCCGAACCGCCCGCGGCGAAGCCGAGTCGCGAGAAAAGCCACCGGCAAGGCAAGTCGCCCCGAGAAGAGGTGCGGGCGTGAGTTCGACGATGACCGTGCGGGCGGCGATGCCCGACCAGCCGCTGACCGACGACGTCGACATGACCACGACGTTGGGCCGCTTCGAGCTGCCGAATCCGGTTCTCACCGCTTCGGGCTGTGCGGCGGCGGGCCAAGAACTCGCACAGTTCTTCGATATTTCCGAACTCGGCGCGATCGTCACAAAGTCGATAATGCTTCGGCCCCGGTCGGGTCGGGCGACTCCACGGATGGCAGAAACGCCTAGTGGCATGCTCAATTCGATCGGCTTGCAAGGGCCGGGAATTGACGCGTTCCTCGAGAAAGACTTACCGTGGCTCGTCGAAAATGGCGCCCGCGCGGTGGTTTCCATCGCAGGCAGCTCGGTTGACGACTACGCGAAACTGGCGAATCGCGTCCGCGACGCCGGTGGCGCTTCGATGATCGAGGTCAACATCTCGTGCCCGAACGTCGAGGATCGCGGTCAGGTATTCGCCTGCGATCCGCACGCGGCGGCCGGCGTCGTCCAAGCTGTTCGTCGGGCAACTCGGCCCGACATCCCGGTGTTTGCAAAGCTTTCCCCTGATGTCACTGACATCGTGGCGATTGCCCACTCGTGCGTGAGCGCGGGCGCCGACGGATTGTCAATGACGAACACCTTGCTCGGCATGGTCATCGACACCGACACCATGCGCCCCGTGCTGGCCGGCGTCACCGGCGGCCTTTCCGGTCCAGCCATTCGGCCGGTCGCGCTGCGGTGTGTTTGGCAGGTGCACGCGGCGATGCCCGAAGTGCCGATTCTCGGCATGGGCGGCATCAGCAACGGGCTCGACGCGCTTCAGTTCATCCTGGCCGGAGCTTCGGCAATTTCGGTCGGTACCGAGGCATTCCACGACCCGAGCGCACCGCTGCGCATCTTGCGCGAGCTTCGCGCCGCGCTCGCCGCTCGTGGTTTCGAACGCATGTCGGACGCCGTCGGCCTCGCCCACTCCGCGTAGCGGCTCGTCCTTCGGCTTGACCTTTCTCTGACATTGCGCCAATAACCACTTCACGGGTGCGGGCGACCTTCTTGTTGTCAGCAGTTTCCGGCATCTGGAGGTTCTCGATGAATTGTTCTGGCATTCTCCGCACGGCGGGGATGCTCACCGCGTTGACGTCAGCAGCGGTCGTCGGAGTAGCAGCGAGTCCCGCCGCGTTTGCCGCCACCAGCACGAGTAGCGGCTCGACCAGCAGCGGCCCGACGACACTGGGCACCACTTCGACGACGCCTGCGCCATCCACGCCCGATATGGACAACTGCTCGGCGGGCAGGTTGCCCGCAGTCATCGAAGGCTCGCCGGCTACGTACCACGCAGGCAATGCGCACGGCGCATGGATCTGGCATGGCAAGTCCGGTTATGCGATCCGAGTGACGCATCCCCAAGACGGCCACCTCGTCGAGTTCACCGGCACGGTGACGGCAACCCAGCCGATCCGTGTCAAGAGCGTGCAGCTCGAGGCGAACGACCATTACTGGCTGAGCGCCGACCACAAGACGCTGTACTTCGACTTCGCCAACAAGGGCTACACCGACGGCATCGACTTCGTCGCGAACTGCGCCTCACGCGTCTCATTCAACGTCCGCGCCGACGGTGCCGAGATCACGCCCGCGAAGGTCCATCTCGGTGCGCAGGCCGTGGCCGCGTTGTCGAACCCGTTCACGGTCGAGCGGCGCAAGTAACCGTCTCGCCCCGCAACGTCCGGTGCACTGACGCGTCGCACTTTGAGCAGGAGCCATTCTCGAGGTCTGCGGGCCTTCGATCTTCTGCCGCGGAGGCCCTCGCGACGGACCAAGAGCCAGCTAAATGCTTCGCCGCCGAAACGGCCCACGGCGGCAAGGCAATGGCCGCGCCTCAGGCGACCGCGACTTCAGTCGCGCGGTAAGCGCTCCGATGGTCGGGGGAGAGGGTCAACCATCGCGAGCGGGCGGGAGGCGACGTGACGCTGCAGAAACCGTTGCCGGACAACGGTCGAGTGCTAGCCCCGCCATCTTCCGACGCCGACCCCGGCAGCGCCGGGCGTTGGGTCTGCGTTTCGTGTCGCGCGGCCAACCCGATCGACGCCGACGTCTGCGAGGGTTGCGGCGTCTCGTTCGCCGCGCTGCTGCTCGCCGACGACGAGCCGGTCGGCAAGGCCATCGTCGGCACCGTGAAACGCACCCTAGCGGGATTGCGTGAGCTCGGCTTGATCGTCGGACTCTTCGTCTTGTGGCGGATCGTCAGCCAATACTCCACCCACGTCGCCGGTGCGTTCGCGCGCGGCCGCTGGCTGTGGCACGTCGAACGCGCGTTGCACCTGCCGAGCGAGGTCGGCGTCCAGGCGCAGGTGCTCGGCCACCCGCTCGTCGTCCAAGCTCTCAATGTTTTTTACCTCGCCGCACACATCGGCGGCATGGCGTTGTTCTTGCCGTGGATGTTTTTCAGGCACCGGGAGCAATACTCGCGCTGGCGCAACGCCATCCTCGCCTTCACCGGCATCTCGTTGCTCGTGCAGTTCGTGTCGATGGCGCCGCCACGGTTGCTGCCGCAGTTCGGCTTCGTCGACACCGGAGCGGCCTATCACCAGTCGGCCTACCAGGGCCTGGGTCCCGGATTCGCCGATCAGCTTTCAACCATGCCGTCGATCCACGTCGGATGGTCGTTGCTCATTGCCATCGCGGTCATCGCAACCAGTCGCTCGCGGCTTCGCTGGGCGATCGTGGCCCACCCGATCGTCACCAGCTATGCCGTCGTCGCCACCGCGAACCACTTTTGGTTGGACGCCGTCGCGGCGGCCGGTCTGGTCGCAGCCGTGATCGTCGTCCAAAATCGCGTGGCGAGCCGGTCTGCGTTGCCCAAGCGGGCCAACTGTCGCTAGGTTGCGAACGCAGTCGGTTCGAGTCGCGGGGGTCCGCCATCGTGATCGCATCCGATGCGCCGTTGTCTGTATGTGCAGTTGCCCGCCCGGCCTGGGTCACTCCCGTGCCGTCTCCCCGTTCGAGGTGACGTTCGTGGCACTCCCAACGCTCACGTCCGAGCAGCGCGCTGAGGCATTGGCCAAGGCCGCGATCGCACGGCAGCGGCGGGCCGAAATCAAAGCTCGGCTCAAACACTCGGGCGAGTCGCTAGGTGCGGTGCTAGATCTCGGCGACCACGACGACGTCGTCGGCAAGATGCGGGTGACGGCGTTGCTCGAATCGTTGCCCGGCGTCGGGAAGGTCCGCGCGTCGCAAATCATGGAGCGACTCGGTATCGCCTCGACGCGCCGGGTGCGCGGGCTCGGCGCCAAACAGCGAGCTGCTCTGGTTTCCGAGTTCGGAGGCGGCCGTTCCTGATCGGCCACCGGCCTCGCCGTCGCCGTCCACGGATGGCGCTGACGGCGCTGACGGCGCTGACGATGCCGACGGCAGCGCGCCGGTTCGGCTGACCGTAGTGACCGGGCCCTCAGGGGTAGGCAAGGGCACCGTCGTCAACGAGTTGGTCCGACGCTATCCCGAGGTGTGGGTTTCAGTATCGGTGACGACGCGAGCACCCCGACCCGGCGAGTTGACCGGCGTCAGCTACCGCTACGTCGACGACGCCGAATTCGACCGCATGGTTGCCGCCGGAGAATTTCTCGAATACGACCGGCATTTCGCCCACGCCTACGGCACGCCGCGACAGGCAGTTCTCGACCGGCTCGCCGCCGGCGTTTCGGTGTTGCTCGAGATCGACTTGCAGGGTGCTCGGCAAGTCAGGGCAGCGATGCCTGATGCGCTGCTGGTGTTCTTGGCGCCGCCCTCGTGGGCCGAACTTGAGCGCCGGCTGGTCGGGCGCGGCACGGAGTCGGCGGCTGCCACCCGGGCCCGCCTCGAACGAGCCCGGCTCGAGATGGCGGCCGAGTCGGAGTTCGACGTGGTTGTGGTCAACGAGTCCGTCGAGCGAACCTGTGACGAACTGGTAACCTTGATGAGGCTGCGCGCGTGACGTGCGGTCCGCGCCAGATCCAGCCCGGCTTGATGCGTTAGCTGCTTGAGCTGCTCGGTTCAGTCGCGCTGGTTCGATTCATTTGACTTCTAGAAGGGCGTCACGTGTCTGGCATCGTCGCCAACCCCGAGGGCATCACCAACCCGCCCATCGACGACCTGCTCGAAATCGCCGACTCGAAGTACGCCTTGGTCATCTACTCGGCGAAGCGCGCGCGGCAGATCAACGCCTACTACTCCCAGCTTGGTGAGGGCCTCCTCGAATACGTCGGGCCCTTGGTCGCGACGCACCCGCACGAGAAGCCGTTGTCGGTCGCATTGCGCGAGATCAACGAGCGCCTGCTCACCTCCGAACCCGTCGAGCAGTAGCGGCACCCGGCGGTTCCCGCGTGGCACCTCGGGTCGTCCTCGGCGTCACCGGCGGCATCGCCGCCTACAAAGCCTG
>JBOGEK010000361.1:0-1587 GCA_050743645.1 Acidothermaceae bacterium | reverse complement strand
GCGCCGACCTCGACGTCGTCGAGTTGCCGATCGGCCGTCCGGTGCAGCGGGTGCGCACGTACGTGCTCGACCGCCACCTGCGACCGGTGCCGGTCGGCGTCGTCGGTGAGCTTTTCGTGGGCGGCGGCGGTGTCGCGGCGGGTTACCTGGGCCAGCCCGAACTCACCGCGCAGCGCTTCATCGCATCGCCATTTATCGAGGGCGAACGGTTGTATCGCACCGGCGACCTCGTTCGCACGCTGCCAGACGGCACGTTGTTGTTCGCCGGCCGTGCCGACACCCAGGTGAAGGTACGCGGTTATCGCGTCGAACTCGGCGAGATCGAACGAGTGCTCAGCGAGCAGCCCGACGTCGCCGAATGCGCCGTCATCGCCCGCACCGATTCGTCGGGAGTCGTCACCCTCGCGGCCTACGTCGTCACCTCGGCAGGTTCGACTCTCGACGGTGCCGCAATCAGGAAGCACCTGCACGATCGCTTGCCCGCCTACATGGTGCCGGCCGCGATCGGCTTGCTTGACGAATTACCCGTGTCGGCTAACGGAAAAATCGATACCGCGGCGTTGCCGCAGATCGACGTCGAGACCGGCGACGCGGTCGCGCCACGCACCCCGACCGAGAAGCTGATCGCTGAGATTTGGCACGAGGTGCTTGGCCGCGACACGATCGGTGTGCACGACAATTTCTTCGAATCGGGCGGCCATTCGCTGCTCGCCGTGCGCACGTTCGCGTTGCTCGAAGCGCGAGTCGGACGACGGTTGCCGCTTGCCACGATGGTGGCATCCCCGACGATCGCCGAACTCGCCGCTCTCGTCGACGGCGAGACCCGCAACACCGACGGGTATCGCTGCCTCGTGCCGCTGCAACCCAAAGGCCATCGGCCGCCGCTTTTCGTCGTCCATGAGGTGACCGGCGACGTCATCGGCTATCGGCAGTTGATCGCCAGGCTCGGCGACGACCAGCCGGTGTACGGATTCGAGAGCCCGGCACTGCGCAACGATCCGCCACTCGACCATCGCATCGAAGCCATGGCGGCCACTTACGTCGCCGAACTTCGCAAGTTCCAACCCGACGGACCGTACCGGCTGCTCGGCTCCTGCTTCGGTGGCAACGTCGCGTACGAAATGGCCCGGTTGCTACGCGACCAAGGCGCCGTCGTTGACTTCTTGCTGCTGGTGAACTGCGTTCCGTACGGCTGCGGCGAGCGCCAGGGGGCTCCGCTCGCTGAGCTGCTGCGCAAGCCGACTCCTGCACAGCTGCGCCGCTTCGTGCGAGCTGAGTTCATCCAGGCACGTCGGCGCTTCCACCGCGTGCGGTGGTGGCACGAGGCTTCGCGATACGTGCTTGCCGGTCGGCCATTGCCTGCCGAGATCCTGCAGCCGATCACGCTGCACCATGTCGCGGTTCACGCATTCGCGACCACCCAGCCGTACAACGGCAACCTCGTGCACATCATCAGCGACGACCACCCGCTCGATCCGCGCGACCGACGGCTGCTGTGGGCGAACCTCGCCGCAAACGTCGACGAGGTTCGGCTTTGCGGGCCCGAATTCGTCAAGCCGTACTTCCTGACCTCGGCGACCGTCAGCG
>JBOGEK010000360.1:0-8335 GCA_050743645.1 Acidothermaceae bacterium | reverse complement strand
TCTCGGTGATCGGCGCGACGACTCCTGACGAATTCAAGGAAAACTTCGGCCACCGCGGCCCGCTCGAGCGGCGTATCCAGGTCGTCGAGATAGCCGAGCCGACCACCGCCGAGACCATCGCGATTTTGCGCGGACTGCGCTCTACTTACGCGACCTTCCATGCTGTCGAGATCGATGACGCGGCATTGCGCGCCGCGGTCGAGATGCCACGTCGAGGTCGGCGGTTGCGGGGATGCATGCCGGATGTCGCCCTCGACCTACTGGACGACGCGTGCGCGCTGGCGCACAACAGATCGCCCGCGACGACACCGCCGAATGCCCCGATTATCGTGCACGCCGCTGACGTAGCGAGTGTTCTCGCCGAGCGCCGAAGCGCATCGCCATGGCGGCGGCCGCTGCCGGTGCTGCGCGCGCTAACCTCGCGCAGAAACCACAGCTAAACGCGACGGCACGCGAATCGGCCCGGCGTAGAGGAGAACTGGTGACGGAGCGGATCTGGGATCGTTTCCTTACCGACCAGGACAAGGCTCACCTCGCGGCATCCCGGCCGAAAGCTAAATACGGGTTCGGACGACGTGCGGCGGTGCTGTCCGTCGACAATTACAGGGGCGTCATCGGTGACGCGCCGCAGCCGCTGCTAGAGGCGATCAAGACTTGGCCGAACAGCACTGGGCTTGCGGGTTGGGCTGCGCTCGAGCGGACGACGACCTTGCTCGCAGCTGCACGGACTGCCGGAGCAGAGGTTATCCACGCGACCGGCCTCGCCCAAGAGGAATCGGGCGTTCCCGGTTGGCGTCTCGCCGGGGCCAATCGCGGGGCGTCCTCCGACGCCGATGAGCGCTACGCCCGACGGTACGAGATCGTCCCGCAGGTAGCGCCCCTGCCAGGTGAGGTCGTACTGAAGAAGAATGCGCCCAGCGCGTTCTTCGGCACCGCGCTTGCTCCCTACCTGATTGGGCAGAGGATCGACACGTTGATTCTGTGTGGTGAGGCCGTCAGTGGTTGCGTGCGCGCGACCGTCGTGGACGGTTGCAGTTTCAGATTCCGGATGATCGTCGTAGAAGATTGCGTCTACGACAGGCACGAGGCGTCGTGGGCAATCAATCTTTTCGATATCGATCAAAAGTACGGCGACGTCGTATCGCTAGAAACAACACTCGACTGGCTGAAAGGCAACGGCGCAGAACACGGCGGCTCCACCTCTAGCTGAGCCCCGTTGGCCATGGCTCCGGCAGCGGCGGTCGAGCTGGGCGTAGCAACGCGGGCGACAGTTCGGCGACGCTTGACACGCCGATATTTGCCATCGATACGCTCATTTCGACGCGCAACAGTTCGAGCGTGCGCGCCAAGCCGGTCACGCCACCGGCGGCCAATCCCCATGCCATCAGCTTGCCTATCAGCACGGCGCGTGCCCCGAGCGCCAACGCCTTCAAGATGTCGGTGCCGCGCATGATCCCACCATCGACCAGCACCTCGGCGCGTCGATCCACCGCAGCAACGACTTCTGGCAACACCTCGATCGTCGCGGCATTGTGGTCCAGTTGCCGTCCACCATGGTTCGACACATAAACCACGTCGACGCCACGGTCGACGGCGCGACGTGCATCGTCTGCCGTCATGATGCCTTTGAGCATGATGGGCAGATTGGTGATCGACCGCAGCCAGTCGACGTCCTCCCAGGTGGCAGCAGCTCGGTAGTCGTCGGAATTCGCCGGCGCGTCTTCCGATGTGACCGTCACATTGGGCTTATCGCGTTCGCGTGGCCGGAACCGATTGTGGATGTCTCTTTCACGTCGGCCGTACACCGCGCTGTCGACGGTGAGACATATTCCTTTGTAGTTGGCTGCTTCGGCTCGGCGGACCAGTGACTGCGTGCGCGAGCGGCCATCGGCCAGATATAGCTGAAAGAACAGCGGAGCGGTGCTGCCTGCACTGACAATGTCGAGGCTCGGCGAAGCTAGAGTACCGATGAAGGCAGCCGTACCAGCTATTTCGGCGGCCCGGGCGCACGCAAGAGCGCCGTCCGCGTCGAACAGCTTGATGGAGCCCACGGGCGCCAACATCACCGGCAACGACAGTGGAATGCCGAGGAAACTCGTCGCCATGTCGCGGTGCCGCACGCCTCGCAAGACCTGTGTTCGAAAGGCAAGGTACTCAAATGCCGAACGATTGCGCCGGAGTGTTACCTCTGACTCGGCGCCACCACAGGAGTAGTCCCAAACCTCACCTGGTAATCGATCGCGGGCGCTTTGAACAATCTCGGGGATCGTTTCCCATGTCGGCGTGGTCGAGGCAGCACCGGCCGCGCTATTCACGAAGCCGGGCCCTGACGCCGCGCCACGGGGCGTCTCACGCGTCAACCGCTTGAGGGGGGGCCACCGCCGGCGCACTCGCTCCGCGTGGCTCAACGGCTTTCTGCATTCGCTGCCACACCATGAATCCCCAAATGCAGAACCCGCCGTAGACCAGATAAAGGATCGCGGACGGGTAGTAATGTGCGCGCAGTAATAGCGGAACGCCCACGGCGTCAACTGCGATCCACAACATCCAGAATTCCGTGTGGCCACGCGCCATGCTGATGGTGGCGAGCAGGCTTCCCATGAAAATCCAGGAATCTGCCAGCGGCCCGAAGCTGCCGAGGGCGGCGAGCACCGGGTCGAGTGCCGCCACACCGATACCGGCGGCCGCGACGATCAGGATGCGCTCACGCCAGGTTGCCCAGCGTGGGGTAACGGGCGGTCGCGAGGCACCCTGCCGGGTATTTTGCTGCCAACGCCACCAGCCGTAGACCGCCGCCGCGAAGAACATCACCTGCCGGCCCGCCTGGCCGTAGAGGTCTTTCGCTTGAGGGGTGTCAAAGACCCCACCGAGGAAGACTGTGAACAACAGCACGTTCCCCGCCATTCCGATCGGCCAAGCCCCCACCCGCCGCCGCATGGCAAAGATCACGCTGACCAGACCGAAGGCGTTGCCGATGATTTCGCGCCACAAAATGTCTGCGCCGAGGAGATGAATCTTGGCGTTCAATAGCCACCAAACCATGGATCTCTCCGCTCGTGGGCAGGCACCATTCGGGTGCCTGCAGATGGACACGACGCGGGATCCGTGTTCCACGAGCATGCGCGGCGACCCGTTCCCACCACGGAAAGTCCGACCTGCGCAGGCCATTCCCGGCCGCGCATCCCGGCGCGGGAATGGTGCTGAGACTTTCCGCACACGCCCTGGCAAAGCCGAGGCGGATACGACTACTGTATCCAACATGCAGCTTCTGCCAAGTGGTTCCGGGCAACTTTCCGTGCCGCCTGAGCCGACTGTGACCGCCGACGACGTCCTGCTCGATAGAAATCTGGCGCTCGAGCTCGTCAGAGTGACCGAAGCGGCGGCGCTGGCTGCGGCCGGATCGGTCGGTCGTGGCGACAAGAACGCTGTAGACGGCGCTGCGGTGCGCGGAATGCGGCTGATGATCAACACCGTTTCGATGCGCGGCGTTGTCGTCATTGGTGAAGGCGAAAAGGACGCCGCGCCGATGCTGTACAACAGCGAACGTGTCGGTGCCGGCGTCGGGCCCGAATGCGATGTCGCAGTCGACCCGATCGACGGCACGACCCTTGCCAGTAAGAACCTCGATAATGCGCTGTCGGTAATCGCGGTCGCTAGCCGTGGGTCGATGTACGACCCGTCCGCGGTGTTCTACATGGACAAGATTGCGGCAGGAGCTGAGGTCGCGGCCGTGCTCGACCTTCGCCAGGGTGCGACGGCAAACATCGTTGCACTGGCGCGCGCTGCCGCCCGCTCGGTTGACGACATAACGGTCGCAGTTCTCGATCGCCCGAGACACCAGGCATTGGTCGCCGAAATCAGAAGTGCCGGCGCGCGCGTGAAGTTGATCCAGGACGGCGATGTCGCCGCGGCAATTCTTGCCGCGACTCCTGGTACCGGCGTCGATCTGCTTCTCGGCACGGGCGGCACTCCTGAGGGAATCCTGGCCGCGTGCGCGATCAAATGCATCGGCGGCTTCTTTCAGGCGCAATTGTGGCCGCGCGACGACGTCGAAACGCGCAAAGCCCGCGACGCCGGGCACGATCTCCTGCAGGTGCTGGAGGTCGACGATCTGGTGAAGGGCGACGACGTGTTCTTCGCCGCGACAGGGGTCACTGACGGTGACCTATTGCGCGGCGTGCGTTTCATCGGCGGCCGTGCTGTCACGTCGTCGTTGGTAGCGCGCGGCCGCAGTGGCACGGTGCGTTTTCTCGACAGCCGGTACCGGGCGATGACGTCAGACATCCAAGAAGTTGCTACGACCACAGAAGTCGCTACGTCGCGGGAGCATCGACATGACCACTAGCGCTGTTGCCACTACCCGGCACGCCGAATTGCAGGCGTGGGTCGACGAGGTCGCCGCGTTGACGACTCCGGATCATGTCGTGTGGTGCGACGGTTCGCAAGGGGAGTGGGACCGGCTGACCGACGAGTTGGTGCAGGCAGGCACCTTGGTGCGGCTGGCAGGGGACAAGAAGCCGAACTCGTTTTTGGTACGTACCGACCCAAGCGACGTAGCCCGCGTGGAGAACCGGACCTTCATCTGCAGCCGCGAGAAGCGTGACGCCGGTCCGACGAACAACTGGATGGCACCGGCTGCGATGAAGTCGACGATGGCCAACCTGTACCAAGGCTGCATGCGTGGCCGCACGATGTACGTGGTCCCGTTCTGCATGGGTCCGTTATCGGCGAAGCAGCCAATGTTCGGAGTGGAAATCACCGATTCGGCGTACGTCGTGTGCTCGATGAAAGTGATGACCCGGATGGGCAAGCAGGTGCTCGAACTGATGGGGAGCGCCGCGCCATTCGTGAGGTGCTTGCATTCGGTGGGTGCGCCGCTTGAGCCGGGTGCCGATGACCTCGCGTGGCCGTGCAATGACACGAAATACATCAGTCACTTTCCCGAGGAGCGGGCGATCTGGTCGTACGGCTCCGGCTACGGCGGAAACTCACTTCTGGGCAAGAAGTGCTACGCGCTTCGGATCGCCTCGGCGATGGCTCATGAGGAAGGCTGGCTTGCCGAGCACATGCTGATCTTGAAGCTGACTTCGCCGGCCGGCAAGACCCATTACGTGTTGGCCGCTTTCCCGTCAGCATGCGGGAAGACCAACCTCGCGATGCTCGAGCCGACAATCCCCGGCTGGACGGTTCAGACCCTCGGTGACGACATTGCCTGGCTTCGGTTCGGCCCCGATGGTCGGCTGTACGCGGTCAATCCGGAGTACGGATTCTTCGGGGTGGCGCCGGGTACCGGCTGGGAGACCAACCCCAATGCGATGCGCGCCATTGCGGCAGGTAATTCGATCTTCACCAACGTCGCGCTCAGTGACGACGGCGACGTGTGGTGGGAAGGCTACTCCGACAAGAAGCCGGCCCGGCTGACCTCCTGGCTCGGTGAGGAATGGACACCCGCATCAGAAAAACCGGCAGCTCATCCCAACTCCCGCTTCTGCACTCCCATCAAGCAGTGCCCGATCCTCGCGCCCGAGTTCGACGATCCGAACGGCGTGCCCATCTCAGCGATTCTGTTCGGCGGACGGCGGGCAACGACCGTACCGCTCGTTGTCGAGTCTCGGGACTGGAGGCACGGCGTTTTCATGGGCGCGACGTTGTCGTCGGAGACGACTGCGGCGGCGACCGGGCAGGTCGGCGTCGTCCGCCGTGATCCGATGGCGATGCTGCCGTTCATCGGCTACCACGCAGGCGACTACCTCGCGCACTGGATCGAGTTGGCGAAGTCTCACGACGAGTCGAAGATGCCGAAGATCTTCTACGTCAACTGGTTCCGGCGCGGCGAGGACGGCAGATTCCTCTGGCCCGGCTTCGGTGACAATAGCCGGGTGTTGAAATGGGTCATCGAACGTATCGAAGGCGCCGCGGGCGCCGTCACCACGCCTGTCGGGCTGGTGCCCGCTCCGGGTAGCCTCGACCTGACCGACTTGATGATCGACGAAGCTGACATCGCCGAGGCACTCGACATCGACGACGACGAGTGGCGAGCCGAACTTCCGCTCATCGAGGAATGGTTCGAAAAGATTGGCGATCGGCTACCCGCCGAGTTACGCAGTGAACTTGCGGATCTCAAGACGAACCTGAAGATGTGATGAGTGTTCGCAGATCGAGGATGTGGCCGATGGGAAGGCACGCCGGTGGCTGGCAACTGCTGATCCCAGTGAAGGAAACCACCCGGGCGAAGAGTCGGTTGGCACTGGCATTGGGGGAGCACCGGCCGCACGCAGCACTGGCGTTCGCCCTCGACACCGTTGCGGCGGCGCTGCAGTGCGTCGCGGTCGACGAGGTGACGGTCGCCACCAATGATCCGCGCGTCGGGCTGGCCGTCGGTTCACTCGGAGCGCGCGTCACCGGCGAAGGCGCCGTTCCAGAGTTGAATCAGGTGATCGCCTACGCAGTCGCCACCTTGCCGCCGACCGCGAAGACCGCCGTGCTGCTCGGCGATCTGCCGGCAATCACCCCGACCGAGTTGGGGCGAGCGTTAAAAACGGCTGATCGGCTCGGCAGCGGATTTGTGCCCGACGCGTCGGGCACCGGGACGACACTGCTAACCGCTCAGCAACCGTCGCAGTTGCAGCCCCGATTCGGCGCGGGATCTGCGGCGGCTCATGAGGCAGTTGGAGTTGTGCGCATCGGTGGCCGCGGATTGTCTCGGCTACGGCGAGACGTCGACAACCTGGCGGATCTCGTGGAAGCAACGCGTCTCGGTGTCGGCTCCCGCACTCGCGAATGGCTGCGTCAGATCGATGTATCGGCACTCGAAGCGGAGCAAGTTGCGCCGCAGTTCGTGGCACTGCAGCTGCTGGCCACCGAGTACATCGCCGGTAGGTGACGTGTGCACGAGGTGCTCGACGCTACAGTGACCTGGTACCGCGAAGGAATTGCGTTCGCGCTCGTCACCGTCGTGAAGATTTTCGGTAGTGCACCGCGACTTCCAGGTATCGCGATGGCAGTGGCGTCCACCGGCGAGGTGATCGGCAGCGTTTCCGGTGGATGTATCGAAGGCGCCGTCTACGAAGAATCGCTGCTGGTATTGAAAAATGAGACTCCGACGTTGTGCTCATATGGGGTTTCTAACGACGATGCATTCGCGGTCGGACTCACCTGCGGGGGCGACATCGATGTGTTCATCGAGCGGGTCGATGCTTCGACCCATCCGCAGTTTCTCCAGCTGGCAGCTGCGGTGTCGGACGGCGACCCAGTCGCGGTGGCAACCATCGTCAGTGGTCCGCGCATCGGACACCACGCGGTGGCGCATCATCAGCTGCCGCCCACTGATGGTGGAACCCTCGTCGGCGTCGCGCACTCGATGCTCGCACAATCGAAGACGGGGCAGCTTTCCTGCGTGTTGGACGACGTCGAATCGACCGTCTTCGTTGAAGCGTTTCCGTCTCCGCCGCGACTAATTGTTTTCGGCGCGACCGACTTCGCGCGTGCGTTGATAGCGGCCGGCACCTTGCTCGGATACCGGACGACGCTGTGCGACGCTCGCGAGGTTTTCGCTACCCGCATTCGGTTTCCGGAGGCTGACGATGTGATCGTCGACCAGCCGTTCCGGTATCTCGAATCGACGAAAGTCGACGAGCGAACAGTGCTTTGCGTATTGACGCACGACCCGAAGTTCGACGTACCACTGCTTGCCGTCGCGCTACGCTCCCCGGCTGGCTACATCGGCGCCTTGGGTAGTCGTCGCACGCACGAGGATCGGCTGCATCGGCTGCGCGACGCGGGCATGACCGACAACGAACTCGCCCGACTGAGATCGCCGATCGGCCTTGATCTCGGCGCCAGCACGCCGCAGGAGACCGCGGTGTCGATCCTGGCCGAGGTGATAGCGGCGAAGAGCGCCGCTTCGGGGCGTCCGCTCGCCGCGACCACCGGTCCGATCCACGCATGAGTTCGTTCGCGGGTCTGGTGCTCGCTGCCGGCGCTGGGCGACGTTTCGGCGGCCCTAAAGCACTCGTGCGCTTCGGCGACGAAACGCTGGTTGAGCGCGCCGCGCGCGTACTGGTAGCCGGAGGATGTCGGAGCCCAGTTGACGTCGTCCTTGGCATGCGGCTATCAGGTGCGCTGCCTGAAATCGAAGAGCTGCGGATCTCGTGGAACCTCAGCTGGCGCGAAGGAATCTCGTCGAGCCTGCGGCACGGGCTGACACTTCTCGAGTCCGACCACGACGCGTCAGCCGTTGTGGTGATGCTCGTTGACCAGCCCGGCATTCAACCCGAGGCGGTCGCACGTTTGATCGACGCGCATCGCCAAGGCGCCGTCGTCGCTGTGGCTACGT
>JBOGEK010000359.1:0-1978 GCA_050743645.1 Acidothermaceae bacterium | reverse complement strand
TGCTCGAAGATGCGTTGACCGTCAAGGCTGCCGCTGACCGACTCGGAGTCAGTGAAGGCCGGGTCAGGCAGCGAATCACCGCACGCAGTCTGCTCGGTATCGACTTCGGTGGCGTGTGGCGGCTACCAGCGTTCCAGTTCACCGACGACGGCCAGCTGCGCGGGTTCGATCGCGTCTTGCAGGCGATGCCTGACGACGTCCACCCGATCGCCGTATGGCGGTTCATCGAGAGAGCGAACGCCGAACTAACGGTCGACGACGAGCCGGCGAGCCCGCGCGAGTGGCTGGCAACCGGCGGCGAGATCGAGCGGGTGGCCGAGCTGGCCGAGAGCGCGTACACGCTGCCGTGAGCGAGCCGCTTCCTGCGCCAGACCCTCATCGCTTCCCGAAGCTCCAATCGCGCCACTTGCGCGTGATCGAGACCGGCACCTTGCTCGGTCGGATTCACCCGCAGTCGGGCGCTCATCCGAGCCTGTGGAACGAGTTTCGTCGGTTCGGTCCCACCCGCAGCAGGTTCGACCATCAGCCGCCACCCGCGCGAGAGCACCCGCAACGCGCGATCTTCTACGCCGTCCCGGCCATGAATGACAGAAGAGGCAAGCCGGTACCTGTGCTGCGCACGTGCATTGCTGAATGCTTTCGCGATCGCGGTGTCGCGGAGCTGAGACGGGACGACCCCTACTTCGTGCTGTTCCGGACCATTCGGCCATTGCGCCTGCTCGACCTCGTCGACTCAGATTGGGTGGCGCTGGCCGGCGGAAACGGCGCGATCTCGACGGGCACCCGGTCGACCGCACGTGAATGGTCGCGTGCCATCTATCGGCACTACACAGGCGAGCAGGCGATTGATGGGTTGTTTTATCTCTGCGCCAACGTTCCAGTTGCTCGTACGGCTGCCATCTTCGAGCGCGGACGACGCGCGGTACCCCCAAGGCCCGAGGCGCATCTGCCGCTGAGCCATCCGTCGCTTCGTGCCGAACTAGAGATCTACGCGACGCATCTCGGTCTCGATCTTTTGCCGTAACCACTGCGATCCGTGACGCCGGTTGTGACTAGTCAACCTGATGCAGGCCGTTCGGCTGATGGCCATCCTTTGTGCGCAATGTTGCGTTCGGACCTGCGGTTGCGTTCCGTGAACTCCGACTCCTCGTTATGGTGCGCGTCACATGCATCGGTTGCGACCCGGCTGGCGATCAAGGAGTTCGATGAAGGTTTCGCTTCGACGACGGGTCGCCGATGCACTGATCGCCGTCGCCACCTGGATCGCCGCCGTGGGCACCGCACTCTGGTTCTATGACTGGGTCAACCGGTGGTACGTCGTTATCGCTGTCGTGCTGTTGATCGTCTCGGTCGCCATGGTCACCGAAAAACCCAAAGCCTCGAAGCCGGACGCCGAAAGGCCCGCGCCCCTGACCGCGTTGCCGCGGCCCCGCGATGGCGAAGCGCTCGACGAGGTAGCGGCCGACGTCGCCTAGTCGTGGCGCTGGGGTTCGGCGCCTTCTGCAACCCGGGTGACGCGCTTCGCGAGCATCGACCGCAAGCCGAGGCCGGCCCGTAACACCAGCCGAAGTGGCAGCCACTGCGGGCCCGCATAGCGCCGGGAGAGGTATCGCCACGCACTGCGATGATGCTCGGCCGCCATGCGCGAGGCGTCACGTGATGTCGAATGGCCACCGAGATGTGACACGACGGCCGACGGCACGTAGACGTTCTGCCAACCGGCCTTGCCCAATCGATCGCCGAGGTCGAGATCCTCGAAATACATGAAATATCCGGGGTCGAACCCGCCAACGGCGTCGAACGCATCACGGCGAAGGAGCAGACACGATCCCGAAAGCCAGCCCGCAGTCCGTTCTGCAGGCGCAGCATTTTCGACGCGGTAGGCCGCCGTCCACGGATTTGACGGCCACCACCAGCCGCATACTGCGTGCCCGATACCGCGGCCGATCGACGGAAGCTCTCTCGCCGACGGATAAAC
>JBOGEK010000358.1:0-3807 GCA_050743645.1 Acidothermaceae bacterium | reverse complement strand
GTACTCGCCGTCCTGCGCTATCTGCAAGGCTGATGACGCATCGTCGGTCTGCCGGCACTCCCGTGCGTGTGGCGCCGTCGGCGGCAGTCGCTTTCGGCCTGTGAACCGCTCGTCCCCGCGGCCTGGGAGAATCGACGACGTGACTCGACCCGCCCGCGCCTCTCAAGCTCTCTTCGGCCGCGCTCAAGCGGTTACCCCCGGCGGGGTGAACTCGCCGGTGCGGGCATTTCGCGGCGTCGGCGGCATCCCGCGGTTCATGGTGCGAGGGCGCGGGCCTTACCTCATCGATGCCGACGGCGATGAATACGTCGACCTCATCTGTTCGTGGGGGCCGCTGATCTTGGGCCATGCGCAACCCGATGTCGTCGACGCCGTGACGGCAGCGGCCACGAAGGGCACCAGCTTTGGCACCCCGACGCCGGGCGAGGTCGAACTCGCCGAAGAGATCGTGCGCCGGGTCGCGCCCGTCGAGCAGGTGCGCTTGGTGAGTTCGGGTACCGAGGCGACGATGAGCGCGGTTCGGTTGGCACGCGGATTCACCGGTCGCACGAAGGTCGTGAAGTTCGCCGGCTGCTACCACGGGCACGTCGACTCGCTGCTCGCCAGCGCAGGCAGCGGGGTTGCGACGCTGGCTCTCCCCGATACGCCGGGCGTCACCGGCGCTCAGGCCGCCGACACGATCGTGCTGCCGTACAACGATCTAGCCTCCGTCGAAGCGGCTTTCGGCCGGTACGGAGACGACATCGCGTGCGTCATCACCGAAGCAGCCGCCGCCAACATGGGAGTCGTACCACCGGCGCCGGGCTTCAATGCCAGCCTGCTACACGTTGCGCACCGGCACGGCGCGTTGCTGATCCTTGACGAAGTTATGACGGGATTTCGAGTCTCGGCCAGCGGTTGGTACGGGTTGGAGCATGTCGACGCCGACCTGATGACATTCGGCAAGGTGATGGGTGGCGGCCTGCCCGCAGCTGCCTTTGGGGGCCGGGCTGAGATCATGCAGAAGCTCGCGCCTGTCGGGCCGGTTTACCAAGCGGGCACCTTGTCGGGTAACCCGTTGGCGACTGCTGCGGGCTTGGCCACCTTGCGCGCCTGCACGCCAGACGTCTACCGCCACATCGACAAAACCGCAGCAACGGTAGCGACAATGGTGTCTGACGCGCTCACGAAAGAGGGCGTGGCGCACCGGCTGCAAAATGCCGGAAGCCTGTTCTCGTTCTTCTTCACCGACAACGACGTTCGCGACTACGACGACGCCCGCGCCCAAGAGTTGTGGCGCTATCCGTCGTTTTTCCACGCCCTGCTCGACAACGGCGTCTACGCCCCGCCGTCGGTTTACGAGGCCTGGTTCGTGTCAGCCGCCCACGACGGCGCAACGCTCGACCGGATCGCCAGTGCCGTTCCGCATGCGGCCAGGGCCGCAGCCCAAGCAGCCGAACCGAAATCGGAGGTCATCGCGTGAGCCAAGCATCGCGAGCGAACGCGACATCGCGGCGCACCGTCGTCCATCTACTTCGCCACGGCGAGGTCGACAATCCCGCGGGTGTCTTGTACGGGCGGCTGCCCGGCTTTCACCTGTCAGAAGCCGGCGTGCTGATGGCAAAGCGGGCAGCCGAAGCGATTGCCGCGCTCGACATTGTGGCGGTCCTCTCATCGCCGCTCGAACGCGCTGTCGAAACGGCAACGCCTGCGAGCGAGCAGTTCCAGCTACCGATCCGCACCGACGAGCGATTGTTGGAGCCGACCAACCATTTCGAGGGCCGTACCTTCGGCGTCGGTGACGGCGCGTTGAAGCATCCGTCGAACTGGCGACACGTGATCAATCCGTTCCGCCCGTCGTGGGGCGAGCCTTATGAACACATCGCCAAGCGCATGCTCGCGGCGATCGCCAGTGCGCGCGACGAAGCACGCGGCCATGAAGCCCTGTGTGTCAGTCACCAACTGCCGATCTGGGTCGCCCGGCGAAAGATCGAACGCAAGCATCTGTGGCACGACCCGAGACGTCGCCAATGCGCGCTCGGCAGCCTGACGAGCTTGATCTTCGACGGCGACGACATCGTCGACGTCCGGTACTCCGAGCCGTCAGGCGCGGCTGGTGCGGGCGAGGTGGGCGGTGCCTGAGGGCCCGCGTCGGCGGCCACCGCTCTCAGCAGGCAGAATGGGCCGCGCAGTCTGACGAAAAGGAAGTTGCTCGTGCCGTTCGCGCGCCCGTTCCGCATGGCCGCGGCTGTCGGCGTCCTGACGCTGGCGGCGACGACGAGCGGATGCGCCACCTCGGCCGGCAGCGCGACGAGCAACCAGAACACCAACTACGTCGTCACCGGCGGCGGCGTCATCACGACCTACGCGATCGGCCACCGCAAAGCCGCCCCCGAGGTGGCTGGCACCGATCTTGACGGCAAGCCCCTCGATCTGGCTCAGTTCAAGGGCAAAGTGATCGTGTTGAACTTCTGGGCGTCGTGGTGCCCGCCGTGTCGCGCCGAGGCTCCCGCGCTCGAGGCGGTCTCGGGCGACACCGCATCGCTCGGCGTGCAGTTCATCGGCGTCGACATTCGTGAGACCGGTTCGTCGGACGGCGCCAACTTCGTCGCGACGCACGACATCAACTACCCGAGTTTTGCCGACCCGTCAGCGCGGATTGCCCTGGAGTTCCGCGGCACCGGCATCCCGCCCGAGACGCCACCGAGCACATTGGTGATCGACCGCACCGGCCACATCGCCGCCCGCGGCCTCGGCGAGATGCGCGTCGACCAGTTGAAATCGCTGGTGCAAGACGTGGCCAAGGAGTCAGCGTGATCGCGACCGCGTCGGTGGCGACGTCGTTCGAGAACACTGTGCTGTCGGGCCAGTTGCTGCTTGCGATTCCGGTCGCGGCGATCGCCGGCGTCGTCTCGTTCCTGTCGCCGTGCGTGGTGCCGCTCGTTCCCGGCTACATCGCTTACGTCACCGGGCTTTCGGGGGCCGATCTCGACGGTTCGAACCAGCGACACCGCGGTCAGGTGCTGCTCGGCAGCTTCCTTTTCGTGCTCGGATTCTCCGCAGTATTCGTCTCCTACGGCGCGCTTCTCGGCGGCATCGGCGCGAACCTTAAGGCCCACGTCGAGGTGCTCGATCAGGTGCTCGGCGTATTCGTCATCGTGTTCGGTCTGGCTTTCATGGGGCTGATTCCCGGCATGCAAAGAGAATTCCGGTTCCACCGGCTCCCGACCGCAGGTATCGCAGGCGCGCCGGTGTTGGGCGTTCTGTTCGGAGTCGGCTGGACGCCGTGCATCGGCCCAACTCTCGGCGCGGTGCAGTCGTTGGCGCTAGAGGGATCAAGCGCCACCCGCGGTGCCTTACTAACGCTGGCTTATTGCCTCGGTCTCGGTGTTCCGTTCATCGTGGTCGCATTGCTGTTTAGGCACGCGATCGGCGCACTGGCCATCGTCAAGCGCCACTACGCATTGATCACCCGGCTCGGCGGCGCGCTGCTCGTCGTCGTCGGGATCCTGCTGGTGACGGGATTATGGACCGACTTCGTCGGCCATCTGCAGCACAGCATCGACAACTACTCGACGGCTGTCTGATGAGCGAGACACCCACCGACGTCGAAGACGTGCCGCTGACAGCCGACGTAACCAAGCTCGACACCGTGCCCGATTTGCCCGACGAGTTGGGCACCAGGCAGCGCGCACAGCGTCCGGGCGATTCGATCGTCTCTTTCTTGCGATGGGCCTGGTATTCGCTCACCTCGATGCGCACCGCGTTGATTTTGCTTTTCTTGCTTGCGCTGGCGTCGGTTCCGGGGTCGATCCTTCCGCAACGCGG
>JBOGEK010000357.1:0-5286 GCA_050743645.1 Acidothermaceae bacterium | reverse complement strand
GGTAGCAGTCGCACTGGTATGCGGGCCGCCTTGCGCCGGATCGCGATCACGGCGGCGGCAGCTGAGCAGCCGCACGACGCTTGAGCCCGCACGACGTCGCGAAAAGCCCTTGGCCGGACGACGAAAGGCCTTGCGTTCTCGCACCATCGGGCGGCTCGAAAGCGGCTGTCGGTGCGAGTGCCTAGGATTTCGGCGTGGCCACGTCCCCAGCAACGACCAGATCGACCGACGCCTTGACGCCGTCCGACTCCCGACCGCAGCTTCTGCTGATCGACGGGCACTCGATCGCTTACCGGGCGTTCTACGCGCTGCCGGTCGAGAACTTCTCGACCACGACTGGCCAGCCCACCAACGCGGTCTACGGCTTCACTTCGATGGTGATCAATCTGCTGCGCGACGAGCGGCCGAGCCATCTAGCCGTCGCGTTTGACATCTCGCGGCAGAGCTTTCGTACCGAGGCGTACGCCGAGTACAAAGCGAACCGGTCGGCGTCGCCCGACGAGTTCAAGGGCCAGATCAGCCTGATCCAAGAAGTGCTTGCGGCGCTGGCGATTCCGGTCGTCGTGGCCGAGGGTTACGAAGCCGACGACGTCATCGCCACGCTGACCACGCAGGCCGAGGCGGCGGGTCTCGACGTGCTCATCTGCAGCGGCGATCGCGACGCGTTTCAGCTCGTCACCGACCACGTGACGGTGTTGTACCCGCGCAAGGGCGTTTCCGACATGGCGCGCATGAGCCCGGCCGCGGTCGAAGAGCGTTACCAGCTCACGCCGGCGCAATATCCCGACTTCGCGGCGCTTCGTGGCGATCCGAGCGACAACCTGCCAAACATCCCCGGGGTGGGCGAGAAAACCGCCGCCAAATGGATTCGCGAGTTCGGTTCGCTTGCGGCGCTCGTCGACCGGGTCGACGAAGTGCCCGGCAAGGCCGGCGGCTTGCTGCGCGAGCACCTCTCGAGCGTCTTACGCAACCGCCAGCTCACCGAGTTGGTGCGTGATGTGCCGCTGTCGGTCGGTCCGCACGACCTGCACCTCGGCCAGTGGGATCGCGAAGAGGTCCATCGAGTCTTCGACACCTTGCAGTTTCGGGTCTTGCGTGAACGGCTCTACGCCACGCTGGCCGCACCTGAACCCGAGGCTGAAGCAGGGTTCGAGGTCGACGGCGGTCAGCTCGGACCCGACGAAGTGGCCGCCTGGTTCGGCGAGCACGCCCAACGCGGTGTGCGGCTCGGCATGTCGGTAGCGGGTACCTGGGGTCGGGGCACTGGGGTGGTCACCGGTGTCGCGCTGGCCGCCCCCGACGGGGCGGGCGCGTATCTCGATCCGACGCAGCTCACCGAGTCCGACGAGCAGGCATTCGCCGCCTGGATCGGCGACTCCGAGTATCCGAAGGCGTTGCACGACGCGAAAGGCCCGATTCTCGCGCTGTCCGCGCATGGGTGGGCGCTGCGTGGGTTGAGCAGCGACACCGCGCTCGCCGCCTACCTTGCGTTGCCCGGCCAGCGCTCGTTCGACCTCGGTGATCTCGCGTTGCGCTACCTGCGGCGCGAACTGCGGGCCGACGACGGCCCGGCCGGCGGGCAGGCGCAACTGTCACTCGAGGGTTTCGACGACGACGGTCTGGCGCTAAGCCAGATCGTGCGCGCCCGCGCCGTCCTCGATCTCGCCGAGGCCCTTGATCAAGACCTCGACGAGCGCGGCGCGACCAAGCTGCTGGCCGACGTCGAGCTGCCGCTGATCGGCGTTCTCGCCGACACCGAACGCACCGGCATCGCCGTCGATCACGACGTTCTCGAGGCGCAGTCGAACGAGTTCGGGGTCTCCGTCAAAGCCGCGGAGCGGGCGGCGTTCGACGTTGTCGGCCGCGAGTTCAACCTCGGATCGCCCAAGCAGCTGCAACAGATCTTGTTCGACGAGCTGAATCTGCCGAAAACCAAGCGAATCAAGACCGGTTACACCACCGACGCCGACGCGCTGCAGGGCTTGCTGGCACAGACCGGCCACCCGCTGCTCGAACACCTGCTGCACCATCGCGACGTCGCGCGGCTGAAAACCGTCGTCGACTCGCTGATCCCGATGATCGACGAACTCGGCCGGGTGCACACCACGTTCAACCAGCTCGTAGCGGCGACCGGCCGATTGTCGTCGACAGACCCGAACCTGCAGAACATCCCGATCCGTACTGCCGAGGGTCGACGCATCAGGCAGGCGTTCGTTGTCGGCGCAGGTTATGAGTCGCTGATGACCGCCGACTACAGCCAGATCGAGATGCGGATCATGGCCCACCTTTCGGGCGATGAAGCATTGATCCAGGCCTTCGGTTCGGGCTTCGACTTCCACGCGACCACGGCCGCGAGCGTCTTCGGCGTCCCGCTCGAAGAAGTCGATGGCCAGCTGCGCAGTCGGGTGAAAGCGATGAACTACGGCCTGGCGTACGGCCTTTCTGCGTATGGCTTGTCGCAGCAGCTCACCATTACCCCTGACGAGGCTCGGGGCTTGATGAACGAGTACTTCGTGCGGTTCGGGGGAGTGCGCGACTATCTCGCTGAGGTCGTTGAGCGGGCCCGGCAAGAGGGATACACCGAGACGATCCTCGGCCGCCGTCGCTACCTGCCCGACCTCAACAGCGACAACCGGCAGCGCCGCGAGATGGCCGAGCGGATGGCACTGAACGCGCCGATTCAGGGCAGCGCGGCCGACATCATCAAAGTCGCGATGCTGAACGTCGACCGTGCGCTTCGCGATGCAGGGGCGCGCTCGCGCATGTTGCTGCAGGTACACGACGAACTCGTCTTCGAAATCGCGCCTGGCGAGCAAACTGATGTCGAGGCGTTGGCGAGACGCGAAATGGCCAACGCCTACCCGCTGAACACACCGCTCGACGTGTCCGTGGGCATCGGCCCGAATTGGGACGCCGCAGGCCACTGACGAACGCGATGCCGGGTTCTGCCCAACCGCAGCAAAACCCGCACCGCCTTTTGGTGTATCTGACTCTTGCTTTACCTGCTCTTTGGAAGCAATCGTGTCGGGCGCACCGCCCGCACGAAACCTGACCCCATCGAGTGAGTTGGAGCAGCCGTGCGTACCAAAAGAGTAGATCGGCTTTTTGTTGCCGGAGTGACGGCGTTCGCGATCGGCAGCCTCGCCGTCGGCTGCAGCTCGAACAACCCGACGTCGACCGCCGCTGTCTCGACGACCTCAACCGGCAAGGCCGCGACGATTTCGGCAAGCGGTGTTCCGGCCGCAACCGATACCGCAGCCCGGACCTCGAGCGGGCCGGCCGTCAAGCCGGGAAGCGGTGCTGGTTCGAAGTTCTGCAACCAGCTGGAGCAGCTGGCCGCGTACGACAACAGCATTGGAGACGCTGGAGCTGGCACGCCGGATCAGATGAAGAAGACCATCCAGCTCTACGACGGCGTGAAATCGTCGCTCGAGAAGTCGGCACCAGCCGAAATCAAGCCCGATCTAACAACGATCTTCAGCTACCTCGACCAGTTCTACGGCGCGGTTGCGAAGGCGAACTACGACGTCAGCAAGATTGATCCAACCGTCTTTTCGAACCTCGCGGCGAATGGCGACCAGATCGAGGCCGCCGGCAACCACGTGACCGATTACGTCAAGACGGCGTGCGGTATCGATCTCGATAGCGCCTCGCCGGCGAGCTGAGCCGAAGCGAGCCCGCTCAGCTCGCCGACGGGGCCGGCTTGTCACAGACGAAAATCGCGGTGCCGGGGATCAGCCGGCCGCGCAGCGGCGACCAACCACCCCAGATCCGGTCGTGCCGGGCCGGCCACTCGGGCTCGACCACATCGGTCAGGCTGAACCCGGCACCCGCGATTTCGCGCACTCTGTCACCGATCGTGCGGTGGTGCTCGACATACGTCGGCCGCTGGTCGTCGTCCGACTCGACGTACGGCGTGCGGTCGAAGTAGGACGACGTCGCGGTCAGCCCGCCCGGGCCGGGATCGTCGGGCATGGCCCACCGAAGCGGATGGCTCACCGAGAACACGAACCGCCCGCCCGGCCGCAAGGCGCGAAAGACCTCGCGAAGCACGGCGGCCGAGTCGGCCACGAACGGCAGCGCGCCGAAAGCACTGCACGCTAGGTCGACGCTCTCGTCGGCGAGCGGGATGCGCTGCGCGTCGGCTTGCAACAGCGGCACCGCGATCCCAGAGGACGTGGCGAGGCGGCGCGCATACTGCAGCTGCTTCATCGACAGATCGAACGCCACGACATGCGCGCCCGCTCTCGACAGCCAGCGGGCGCATTGGGCCGCACCGCAACCAACTTCGAGCACCCGTCGTCCGAGCAGCTGCGCGGTTGGACCGAGCAACTGCGCATCGGCCTCGTCGAGCCCTTCGGGACACCAGATGAAGCCTGCGTCGCGTAAGAAGCCACCGTGGGTCTGCTGGTACCAGTCGGCCGCGGCGTCCCACCAGCCGCGATTCGCCCGTGTCGTGTCTTCGGCATTGACCGGACGACGAAACTCCGTGTGGCCGGCGGGGTCGTCATGCGGCGGCGACTCGCGATCGTGCGACAACGGGCGTTCCGGTACGGGCATCGTTGCTCCTTACCGCATGATCGGCTGCGTCGACGGCGGATCTGTCGACGGAGCACGTGCTGGGGGCGGTGTCAGCACCCGCCTACCCGGATTGACCCCTTCGCGACGTCCAACGTATTGTGATCGATGCGTGTGGGCTTGCGTGCGCCTCAGCATGGGCAGGTTCACGATCGCCTTGGCTACATCGGTTACCTCTCCTCGCCACGAGTGAATGGTCCAGCGGGCAGTGATGGCCGCCGAATGCGGCTGAGCGAACGGGCCCTTGCGCACTCGCCAACATCATGTCCGTGACCGGAGCCGACCCCCTTATGACGAGCAGCACCGACGTGCGCCCCGAGACAGTTTCCGGCAACACCGCGAGCCCGCAGGTTGCCATCAACGACGTTGGAACGGCAGAGGATTTCCTCGCCGCCATCGACGAGACGATCAAATACTTCAACGACGGCGACATCGTCGACGGCACGATCGTCAAGGTCGACCGCGACGAAGTGTTGCTCGACATCGGCTACAAGACCGAGGGCGTCATCCCCTCGCGCGAGCTGTCGATCAAGCATGATGTCGACCCCAACGAGATCGTCAAGGTGGGCGATCACGTCGAGGCCCTGGTCCTCCAGAAGGAAGACAAAGAGGGCCGGCTGATCCTGTCCAAGAAGCGCGCGCAGTACGAGCGGGCTTGGGGCACGATCGAGCAGCTCAAGGAGAACGACGACATCGTCAAGGGCACGG
>JBOGEK010000356.1:0-2638 GCA_050743645.1 Acidothermaceae bacterium | reverse complement strand
TCGTCGTCACCCGCAGCCTTGCGCGGCATGCCCGCAAAGCCAACAGGGGTAGGCAATCGGCCGATTCCGTCGCTCAAGCCTGGGGATCGAGTCAGTCACGACAGCTTCGGCCTGGGCACGGTTATTTCAACGTCCGGCCTTGGTGACAACGCGCAGGCGAAGGTCGACTTCGGCGCGAGCACCGGCCAGAAGACGTTCGTGCTGAGGTATGCGCCGCTAGAAAAGCTCTGAGCCGGGCGCTCGCGTCTTGACGGCTTCAGGCAACAAAAAATGCCGGCCCAGGCGCATCCAGGGGGTTGAATGCGCCCGGGCCGACAGGTCGGCTCGGGTGAGTTCAGGGGGGATGAATACACCAGAGCTGACCAGCTCTTGGCTGCGCTAGCCGGTGCTGTGCACGTGGCTCGACCCCGCTCCCGCTGAACCCGCTGCCGGTGAACCCGCTGCCGGTGAACCGGCTGCCGGTGAACCGGCTGCCGCTGAACCGGCTGTCACCGCGCCCGGATGCTGGTGCGCCTTGCCGGCGCTGCCGATACCGAACCCGTGCCCGTTGACCCACGGGAACGGGCCGTGGCTGGGGTGTTGAGGCTGACCGGCCGGGCCGGACTTCTGCTGCAGCGGTGCCGCGGGTGACGCGGCGGTGGAGGGCCGCAGCGGCTTGGCGCCGTTGCCGGGATGGTGGCCGTCGTTGTCGGGAGCGGCCATGATGGCGTCGCACAGGGCGTGCGGATTGCCGTCAGCCTTGGTTTCGGCCCGCGACGTTTGCGCCGGCGAGCAGTCGCACCAACTCCGCCAGCCGTTGCCAGGCGTCGAGATGCCGGACGACGGATCGAGTGTCGCGTGGGGACCGGCCACGCATGCCGGCTGTGGCGGTACCGGGATTTTGGCGCAGTAGCTGGTGATGACGGTTGCTCCACCGGCGAGCCTGGCGAGTGCGGCGAGTTCGCCCGAGTCGAGGTTCGTGCCGGCCTTCGTCGCGGCCGCGTAGTCGCGGCACAGTCCGTACGCCGCGAGCTGCCGCAACTCCTGGACCTGCTTCGACAAGCCGCTCGCGGTCGGCCGCGGTGAGTCGCTCGCCGAGTGGTGCGACGAGCCGGGCGACGCGGAAGACGAACGGGAGGTCGCTGCGCTACGAGTCGGTGTCGGGCTCGCACGGTGGGCGTGCTTGCCGGCGTCGACGCCGGTAAGGCGGGCGCCGTCAGGTGCCGGAGCCGCGATCGTGTGGTGAGCGAACGACTGGATCGGCGCCGGAAGCACGCACGCGTAGGCGGCGGTAGCCGCGCCCGTCAGCGTCACGGCGCCAGCGGCCAAGCATGCCGCCGCCCGCCTCGTGAGCCGCGTCGACAACGTGGAGACGCCGCCACCGAAGTTCCGCTTGCGGAACGCGGCAATCGCGGCCGACTCGCCCGCGAGCTCGGCCGGTTCGGCCGTGGCGGCCGCCGAGCGCAGAATCTCCGCAACGCCGGAAACATCAGCAAGCCCGGCAACCCCGGCCTCGTGAGTGCTGACGTCTCCGGGCATGCCCGCAGCCGCAGCGTCGAGGCACGCGTCGAGTTGCGCGCCATCGCTGTCGTTGGCGGCTTCGTCGTCTGACCCGAATGGCCAGAAAGGCAGGTTAGGCATCTCGCCTAACCAAACGTCGTCGGCGCTGATCGCGTTACAGCGCGCTCCCGACCTCGGCGTGGGGGCGGACCACGATCTCCTGCAGCCGGCGTAAGCCGCGGTGCGCACTGATCCTGACAGCGCCTGGGCTCTTGCCGACCAACTTCGCGACGGCGGCGACGTCGAGCCCGGCGACGACCCGCAGCATGATCACCTCGGCCTGCTCGCGGGGCAGCGATGCGATGAGCGCGAGCGCGGCGTCAGTGGTGAGGTTTTGCACCGCGAGCACCGCGGTGTCGTCGGTTGCCGGGTACGCGTCGAGGGGTGCGTCGTCCGACTCGATGCGCGGGCGACGGCGCTCGCGCCGGCCGTTGTCGACGACCTTGTTGCGTGCGATCGTGAAAACCCAAGCGCGGAAGGCCGTTGCGTCACCTGTGAACTTCGGCAAGTGCCGAATCACTTGCAGCCACGTCTCCGACGCGAGATCGGCCGCGAGATCGGCGTTGGGGGATGTCGCCATCGTGCGGAGGTAGCGGAGCACGCGCGGGTTGAGATCGCGCCAGAGGCAGGCAAAAGCGTGCTCGTCGCCCGCTTGCGCAGCGACGAGCAGATCGTCGAACGGCTCGTCAACCATCTCCACCGTCATTGAAGGCAGGCCCACGTTCGGGATGGCCGCTAGTGAACCACGTTGCTCTACCCAGCGGTCGAGGTCATACTCCGGCAGTGCCCCGCCACGACATGCCAGCCGATTCCAGCACCGACGCAGGCACCCCCACCGACGCAGGCACCCGCACGGACGCCGGCCCGCGTCCGGATGCAGACGCGGTTGCAGCCGCTACCGCCGCCGACGCAGACCTGATAGCCGCCCGGCTCGAACTTGCAGCGGCTGCGCACCCTGGTGATGCGCTGCTCGACGCGGTGGAGCACTTGATTGGCGAACCGGTTCTAGCCGGCCGCTCGCTCGGCGGCGGCTCGACGAGCCGCACTTTCGCCGTCACCACTCCCGACCACGAATTCGTGGTCAAGACCAACGCCGACG
>JBOGEK010000355.1:0-2953 GCA_050743645.1 Acidothermaceae bacterium | reverse complement strand
CGCCAGCCGGCAGTCGCCCGGGCGTGCAAGTAGCCGGCGTATACGATCCAGGTGATGAAGGCCCAGGTCTCTTTGGGGTCCCACTGCCAGTAGTGGCCCCACGCGTATTCGGCCCAGATCGCACCGGCGATGACGGCGAAGGTCCAAATCGGGAACGCGAACGCGAAGGTGCGATACGCGGTGCGGTCGAGGGTTTCGGGGTCGGGCATCATGCGCGCGAGCGCCGCGAATCGCACCGGCTTACCGGCGGCACTCGCCACGGCATAACGGTCGGCGACCAGGAACATCATGGTCGCCGCCGTGCCGACCATGAAGACGCCAGACGCGATGATCGCCGCGGTGACGTGAATCGCCAACCAGTACGAATGCAGCGCCGGCATCAGCGGAGCCGGCGGCACGTAGAGAACCAGCACCGCAAGGCCGAGCGCCAGCACCACCGGAGCCATCAAGAACACGCCCAGGTAGCGCACCGGTTGCCGGGAGAGGATCACAAGGAACGCCGTGACCGAAGCGAACGTCAGCGCGAGAGTGAACTCATACATGTTGCCCCACGGCAACCGATGCACGGCGAGCCCGCGGCTCACGATCGAGCCGCCTTCCAGCAGCCAACCGATGATCGTGCAGACGAGTGCCGCCGCCCCGACGCGTCGCATTAGCCATGCGTTGTGCGAACCAGCTTGGCCGGACGGCGAAGAGCCGGGCGCCCCTGGCCCGCCCGCGGAGCCGCCGAGACGCAGGTCGCCAGCCGTAGGCGAGGCACCGAACGCGACCTCGGCATCGGCGCGAGCACTGGCGTTGGTACCGGCGTTGGTACCGGCGTTGGTACTGGCGGCACCGGCGGAGGCACCAGCCATCGCGGGCACTTTGGCAGCCACCGCTGCCGATGCGGCGCCACTCGACGTCCGACGAAAACCGCGGGAGGCGGGCGCGTGGTTGCCAAATGCAGCATCGACGGCGAATCCGAGAAAACCCAGTGCGTACGCGACGATTCCGCCGGCGATCAGATCATTCGACAGCTTCGCGAGACCAACGTCGACCGGCACGGCTCAATCCTCCTCGTGACGCGCAACGGGCAGTGGATCAGCGCCGCCCTGCGTTTCCTGCGTTCCGTGCGGTTCTTGCCTCTGCAGCGGCGCGATCGACGACTGCAACGAGCTGACGACCCGGGCGAACTCGTCGTCGAAGTTGCCACTGACGTCAGTGCGGGTGAGGCCGCCGACCTCGACCAAGGTACGCCCGGCAGCGTGGGGCGTAGCGCGCACCCACATCCGCCGCCGCCTGACGCCGAGTGACAGCACCAGGCCGAGGACCATCGCGCACACCGCGGCGAGCACCAACTGCTTGCCCGGGTCGTGGTTGATCTGGAACGCAGCCCACTGGTCGTAGCCGACAAATGTCACCGTGCCGAGACCGTTCGGCAGCGTGATCGTGTCGCCCGGATGCATCTCGACCAGCGCCTGCTGCTTCAGCTTCGAGGTGTCGAGCGTGTAGACCGACTGCGGCACGCCGTTGTCGAGTCCGAGGTTGCCTGAGTAGACGCTGATCACAACCGCCGGATTGTCGGCGGCCGGGAAGATCGAGATCGGCATGCCGGTGTGCGGGTCGGCGCCTGCCGTTGGAAGGAAGAAGCCGCTGATGCCGAGTTGGCTGGGTTTCGCGTCGGGCAGCTTGACTACGCCCTGGTACTGAAAAGTGCCCTGCTGCGGCAAAAACGGCGTCACTTCGTCGAACGTTCGCCCAGCACCATCGCGGACGACGAAATGCGGCGAGTACCCGTGGCCGGTCAGGTAAATGTTCGTACCGGCCGTCGACAGCGGGTGATTGACACTGATGTCGCGCGTGCGCATGGGCGCCTGCAGGTTGGGCTGCCAACTGACGTGCGCGTCGAACGTGGTCGCATCGCCATTGCCTGACCCGCCGCGCTGGTAGGTGGCGTCGAACGAGTTCAGGGTGAACGAGAACGGCGGTAGCTTCGCAACATTGACCAGCGGACCGTGCGTGAGCGAGTCATAGTCGATCGCAGTGTCGGCGAAGCCGTTGTGTTCGTTGACCAGTGCGGTGCCGCTATAGCTGAAGAACGACGTGATGGCGATGCCGGCGAGCACGACGAGCAGCGACAGGTGAAACAACACGTTGCCCGTCTCGCGCAGGTAGCCCTTCTCGGCGCTGACCGTCGATGTCGTGCGATCGGCCCGAAAACGCTTTGCCCGCAAGAAACTGTGCGCGCTCGCGAGTGCGGTCTCGACGTCGTCGCCCGTCGTCCACGATGTCGAGAGCGGAAGCCGCGAGACATTGCGCGGAGCCGCCGGCGGGCGAGCGCGCATCGCCTTGAGGTGTCGTCTGCTTCGCGGAAGCACACAGCCTGCAAGGGAAATGAACAACAGCAGGTAGATGGCCGAGAACCAGACCGAGCCGAAAACACCGAAGAGTCCGAGATGGTCGAGCCACGGTGAGATCGTGCGGTGCTTGGCATAGAACTGCACGACCTTGAACGAATCGGTGCTGCCGCGTTGCGGAAGGATCGACCCCGGAACCGACGCCAGCGCAAGCAAGAAAAGCAAAATCAACGCGGTGCGCATCGAGGTGAGCGAATACCAGGCCCATCGCAAGAACGAGACGATCGAATCGCCCGGACGCTGTGCGCGCTGCCGGGTGCCCAACTCGTCGGGCAGGTCGGGCACGGTGTCGAGCTTCGTCACCTCGGCAGCCAGCGCCGACTCTTCGACGTCGGTCGGTGTCTCGCTCATCAGACCGCCGTCGAGTAGCTGTCGATGCTGTGCTGCAAGTGGCCGACGAAGTCGGTCCATAAGCCCGTGACCAGCAGAATCCCGACGATGACGAGCAGCGCGCCACCGAGCCGGGTGATCAGCGCATAGTGACGCTTGACGATGGCCAGTGCGCCGATCGCGTGCCGAAACAGCAGTGCGACCACGATGAATGGAATACCGAGACC
>JBOGEK010000354.1:0-4765 GCA_050743645.1 Acidothermaceae bacterium | reverse complement strand
GTTGAGTCGATTGGTCGACGATCTGCTGCTTCTCGCGCGCCTCGACAGCGGCGCGCCCCGCCGCGCCGAGTTGGTAGATATCGCTGCACTGGTCGGTTCACCCGACGGATCTGACACACCCGGCGTCGATCTCTTCGTCGAGGGCGATCCGGTTGCGTTGCGGCGCATGCTCGACAATCTCGTCGTCAACGCCCGCCGATATGCGAATGGCCGCGTTGACGTCGCCGCGCATCGAGATGGTGCCGACGTCGTCATCACCGTCGACGACGACGGCCCCGGAATTCCCAGTGGTGATAGAGAAAGAGTCTTTGAGCGGTGGCTCCGGCTCGACGACAGCCGAGGCCGCGACGACGGCGGCGCGGGCCTGGGTCTTGCGATCGTACGGTCGATCGCGCAGGCACATGGTGGCGATGCCGAGCTCGACACGAGTCAACTCGGTGGCCTGCGGGCAGTAGTGCGCCTGCCAGCGACCACCCCCGCGCGAACTAGCTCGGAAATTCGGCGCTGACCACGTGCGACGCGGGCGTTTCGCGGTCCTGAGTGTCATTCTTCGTGACGGCGAGGTAGCCGACGAGCACGGCAATGAGGATCGTCAAGCCGACGCTGACTCGTCCGTCGCCCCAACCAAGACCGGTCAGATGCTTGGGTTTGCCGAGCCAGTCGGCAATCGAGGCCCCTAGTGGGCGGGTGATGACGTAGGCAAACCAGAACGACAGGATCGCGTTCCAGCCCAGCCACCGAAATCCGATGATCGGCACGACGATAATCGCGGCGAACAGCAACGCGGAGTACGAATATCCGAAGTGAAATGTCACGGCCGTGAGGTCGCCGACGGCGGTGCCCATCGCGAAGGTTGCACATACCGCTGCCCAGTAGAACAGTTCGCGGCGTGCAGTATCGATGCTGTGAATCGACAGTGTTTTCTCGGTTCGCTGCCAAATAACGAATACGGCGAGCAGCACGATCGCGTAGAGCGCGCTCGACGCGATGTAGGGCACGCCGAGGCCTACGTGCAGCACGTCGGCCGCCATCGTTCCGAACACTCCGACCATTACCACCGCGAGCCAGTACGCCCATGCCACGTAGCGGTGTCTCGACAGCTGCAATGCGAGCGCGATCACGAATCCCGCAAAGCCGAGCAGCACCGCGACGACGGGGCTCATCGCATGCACCAAATAGTCGGACGTCGATTCACCCATCGCCGTCGACAAGCCCTTGATAATCCAGAAAAAAGCCGTGATTTCGGGTACCCGAAGCGGCCGGCGCACGACGTGTCGCGTCGAGGTTGCCTCGGCGCTCATCGCGAGACTTCGGTGCGGGCGGCCTGATTCACGCGGACAGCATAACTACAGCAGTAGTAGGTTCGCTCTATCGGGCGGGCCGTGCGGCGTGGTGATGCGTCGCCGCTGACGTCGTGGTGTCGGCGCGGTGCCAAAGCTGCTCGGCGTCGGAGGCCGCTTCGGCGGAGCTGAGCACGACACCGCTCAGCGCCAACGTCGCCAGCGCCATGACGGCCCAGCCATTTCGCCGGATCGGTTGACGAAGTGCGGCAATGCGCCGTCCGGCAACTGAAAGCGGGGCGGGCGTGCGCGTCTCGTCGAGAAGTTGACCCGCTTGCTGGCCCGATAGCTGGCCGGATAGCTGGCCCGATAACTGACAGAGGGCGGTGATGACGGAGTCAGGGGTCTTTGCCTGCAGGGCGGCATCGTCGTCGGCCCACCTCTCGACGGCGTAGGCGATGGCGCGGGGCGTGGCGCGCAACAGCGGATTCGCCGCGGCCGCGAGCGTGACCGCCACCTGGTGTAGGTGATGGCGATGCCGAAGATGCGAACGCTCGTGGGCGAGTACGGCTGAACGCTGCGCGGCCGACAGCATCGACAGCGTCTGGCGCGAGATCACGATCCGGCCGGGTCGTCCGGGCACGGCGCACGCGGCGACCGGGCCGTCAGCCACCACAACGAGTTCGCCGATCGACGCGGGTAGCTGGCGACAGGTGCGGTGGGCGCGCGCTAGGTCGCGTACGTGGCGGACGAGCGTTCGGGCCGCCCGAAGGCAACCGATGACCAGAAGGACGAACGCGGCGATAGAGACTGCCACGCTTACCGGGTCGTGCCTGCGAAACACCGCAGCCGACCAGTCGCCGAACGACGCGACGAGATTGGTGCGAGCAAGTAACGCCCAGGTGAGCAGTAGCAGGGAGCACAAGCTGCATGCGCTCGTGACGACAGTTCCGATAGACAGCAGCCAGGTCGCTTGCGCCGGTCGCAACCGTTGCGCATACCAGACGCCGACCGTGCCGAACGCCAAGGCGGCCACGAACGGCAGGTAGACGTCAAAACTCACGGCTGGCGCCTGGTCATGTCGGACGCCGGCGCCGCGGCACTCGAAGCAGTTCGCTCAGCACTCGCCCGTCGGCGTCGTCCAAGGTGTTCACGAACCTGGCGAGCACCGTGGCGTGGTCGCCCCGGTCGAGGAGCCGCCGCATCTTCTCGGCAACGGTGTCGGCGGCGTCGGCCGCCGGTGTGTAGGCATACGCCCGCCCCGTCCGCTCGCGGCAGACGGCGCCCTTGTCGTGGAGCCGCGCGAGGGTGGTCATGACCGTCGTGTACGCGAGATCTTCATCGAGCGCGGCCAGCACTTGTGCGGGAGTGAGCGGCTCGCTCGCCGCCCACAGTGCCGCGAGAATCGACGATTCGAGCTCGCCGGCCGGACGCCGGTGCTGCTGCACGCATACTCCTCGGTCTGATGGCCTGCCGACACGGTTGCTTGCCGATCGGGTGGCGCGCCGATCGGGTGGCTCGCCCTGAGAGCGACAGTAGCGAAACTACGCCTGTAGTAACCTCGCCGAGGCGGCTCTCGATCGGCGGAGCCGTGGTCGATCTAGCTGCGGAGTTCCGATGGTCCCGATATCGATCTTCGCGACGTCGACGACTGGCGACGTGCCGGGCGGCCCGCTGGGTTCCGGCGGGTTTCGCGATGTCAACGATTTCGCCAAAGACACCAGCTGGCTGCACACGGTCTTCGCCGATTACGCCACCTACGGGGTGGTCCTGTTCGGCGTCTTGCTGGTCGTCGGCTACCTGATGGCGCGGTCGAGCGGCGGGATCTCGCAGGTCGCCAACGCCTTGTGGGCTGCGGGCGGCATGGGGGTCGCGATCGGTTTGAACCAACTGGTGGCGCACGCGGTCAGCGAGCCGCGGCCGTTCGTCGCTTTGCCCAACGTGTTGTTGCTCGTCCATCACAGCACCGATGCGGGATTTCCTTCCGACCATGCCGTGATGGCGGGCGCTGTCGCGGCCGGCCTGTTTTTGGTGTCGCGGGTGCTTGGCTGGATCACGGCGGCGGCCGCGGTACTGCTCGCGTTCGCGCGGGTCTATGTCGGCGTCCACTACCCGCAAGACGTGCTCGCGGGCCTGGCGCTCGGCGTGGTCGTCGTGTTGGTCACCGGCTTCCTGGTGCGCCGGCTGCTCGTTGCGGTGTTGACCGCGCTCACCCACACGCCGCTTCGGTGGACCGTTGCATCGCGGCGTCGCCTCGCGTGGCTGCACACCCGCGCTTAGCTACTACCCGGGCGCCCGCAGACTTTCTATACCCAGCGGTCGCTAGCGAAACGGCGGTTGCGGCGCCGCACCAGCCGCGGCCCGGAGACGATCAACGCGACACCGGCAATGACGATCGCGGCCGCGCCGATGGTGCGCGGGTAGATGTGTTCGCCGCCGATGAGCCAGCCGAGAAAGACGGCGACTGCGGGGTTGACGTAGGCGTAGGTCGCGACGACGGGCGTGGGAGCGTGCCGCAGCAACCAGGTATAAGCCGAGTACGCGACCAGTGACCCGAACACGATCAGGTATGCCAGTCCGAGCCAGGCCGATGCGTGGGCCGATCCCAGATGCACCTTCGGCCATTCGCCCACGATGGTGCCGATCACGAGGCACATGGCCCCTCCCGCGAGCATCTCCATCGCGGTGCCGACCAATGGCCGAGCAGGCATTGGGGCCGACCGGGCGAACAACGAGCCGCCCGACCAAGCGATGGTTGCGACGATCAAGGTCACCAGTCCGCCCGCCGTCACCGCGGCGCGGTGGCCGCCGCTCCCGGTTGCCAACAGGGCGACGCCTCCGAACCCGACGAGCAAGCCGGCAACTGCCCAGCCGGTGAGCTGTTCTCGAAAGCGGAGCCAGCCAAACAGCGCCATCCACAACGGAACCATGCCGACGAGCAATGCGGCGGTGCCTGATGCCACGTGCTGCTCGGCCGCCGACACGCCGCCGTTTCCGACCGCCAGCAGCAGCCCGCCGATGATCAATGCCGACAGCCACTGCCGCCCGGTGGGCCGATCGGCCGCACGCTCTGCGGGAGTGCCGCGTCGCAACGCGAACGGGAACAGCAAGGCGCCGGCCACCAGGAAGCGCACACCGGCAGACAGGTATGGCGGCAGGCTTGCCACCACGTATCGGATGCCGAGGTAGGTCGACCCCCATACGACGTAGACGACGACCAGCGCACCGATCGTGGCAGCGCCTAGACCTGCGGGGTGGTCTGCGGGGGCGGCAGCATCTGGCACCCTGGCGGCGAATCGCACACGCATAGCTGCACGCTAACCGCCGGCGATGACACCGGTCTCGCGGATAAATCGTCGGCAGGGGTCCTACTTGTGGGCGCTACAGGGATTGAACCTGTGACCCCTTCCGTGTCAGGGAAGTGCTCTCCCGCTGAGCTAACCGCCCGCCGAGGCGGAAGCGGGAATCGAACCCGCGTACAGGGC